>JAUPTR010000051.1 GCA_030917985.1 Pseudomonadota bacterium
CTACGCCGGCAGAGGCGCAGCGGGCACAGTCGCAGCACATCGAAGTGTTGTCCGGTGGCAAGCTGCGTGATTTGCGCCAGCACCTGCAAGACTGGATCGGCGCCTGATTCGGTAACGGTGGAGCATTCGTCCCGGTCTGTGTACCATACGCGCCTGTTTGATGTTTATGGCGGTTTGCTCATGTTTCGTTTGTTTAGTGCCCTGATTTTATTGCCCCTGTTGCTGCTGTCCGGTTGTGGCCCGGACAAGGACAGCCCGGTGTATCAACGCAAGCAGGCATTCAAGCAAATGATGCGCCACAAGGAGGCCATGTACGGCATGCTGAGCGGACGCGTCGAATACGAGCCGAAGCGTTTTGCCGCAGAGCTGGCGCAGCTGCAGCAGGCATCGCAGAAGCCATGGCCGCTGTTTACCGAACTCAAAGACAGCCGCGCCAAGGAGGATGTGTTGCTCGAACCGGCCGCATTCAAGCAGTCGCAGGATCGTTATCAGCAGGCGCTGGCCGATCTGGCCGTTGCAGTGCAGCCCCAGCCGGAAAAGCCCGACGCGGTACGCGCACCATTCAAGGCCTTGACGGATTCCTGCCAGGCCTGTCACGACCGTTTTCGTATTGAGTGAGTAGGCGGAATGAGTAATCTGGCACTGTTTGGCATGCTCGCTGCCGGCGTTTGTGGAGTGCTGTGTTTTGGCGTATCGCGCTGGTTTTACCGCAAGGGGAATGATTTTCTTGCCAGCACCTTCATGATTCCTGCCGTGTTGATGGCAATGATTGTGTTTTTGTTTGTGGCGGTAAACGTGCGTTTCTAACGCTCACCGCTGCGGCCGATAGGCACAAAAGCCCGGCCTTGGGCCAATCTGCGGATGATTGCGGCAGGTGTTGGGGCGTAGCTCGTAAATCGTGCAGCGGCGCGTGTTGGCGTCCAGGTAGATGCAATCGTTATTGGCGCGTCTTGCCAGCGTGTAGATTTCGTTCTTGAAATTGAAGTGCGCGACGATGCCGGCTTTTTCCAGACGCTTGGCAATCTGCTTCGCAGGTTCGCCGGCTTCAAATTCATCAACCACACCCATTCGCACCAGGTCGCCAATCCTCACTTCAACCGGCATGGTGCAGCAGGTGCCGTGGCAGCTATCGCACAGCCCCTTGCGGTATTTCAGCCAGGTTTCGGTGCGGGCTAGGTCGGAGGTGTGCTGGATGACGATTTTTTTCATGCGAACAACAGCTTGCGAACAAAACGGGGGCGTATTATAAACGACGCCGCCGTTTTCTCCCGATTGTGCCGATGTCCGAACTGATCTACCTGCAAGCCTACCCCGTCTCGCTGCAACAGCAGGCGCAGAGCCTGTTGCAGCAGGGCAAGCTGGGGGCGGCGATTGCGCGCAAATATCCCGAGCCACATGAAATTTCCACCGACAAGGCTTTGTACACCTACATCGCCGAGTTGAAGGCGCAGTTCATGCGCAATAGTCCGCCGATCAACAAGGCGCTGTACGACAGCAAGATGAATCTGGTGCGCAATGCGCTGGGTTTGCATACCGCCATCTCGCGGGTGCAGGGCGGCAAGCTCAAGGCCAAGGCGGAAATCCGCATCGCCTCATTGTTCAAACAGGCGCCGGCGGCGTTTCTGAAAATGATTGTGGTGCATGAGCTGGCACACCTGAAGCAGAAAGAGCACGACAAGGCGTTTTATCAGTTGTGTTGCCATATGGAGCCGGATTATCACCAGCTTGAGTTCGACCTGCGTTTGTATCTGACGCATCTGGATTTTGGCGCCAACTACAGCTGAAGAGCGCCATCCTCCCCGCTTTTACGGCATGCGCACCGGTGCCGGTCGCGTGTTGGCGCAAGTGTTACAGCGCTTGGGTTGGGCGCACCCGCACCCGCCTGGCTGTCTGCCAATTGGCGCGGCAAGCCTGTCCTATGTGGCCCTGCGCCCATCGTTGAGCTTTTGGGGGTGAAAAATGCGGGTTAGAATTTCCTCATGACACGTTACCAGGCCTTGGCCGCACTCACGGAAAAACTCATTCTCGAGGGGGTATTGCGCCCTGGCGAGAAGTTGCAGTCAGTGCGCAATGCCTGCCGCATCCACAATGTCAGCCCGATCACGGTAACGCAGGCCTACTACCTGCTGGAGAGCCGCGGGCTGATCGAGGCCAGACCCAAATCCGGCTATTTCGTGCGCGCACGTTTAGGGCGCCAGCTGCCCGAGCCTGAGATGACGCATCCGGTCGGCGGTGCAACCGAGTTGCAGGTCAGCGATTTCATTTTCCAGATCCTCGACAGCGTCCGCGATCCGGCGATTGTGCCTCTGGGGTCGAGTTTTCCCAGCCCTTACCTGTATCCGCTGGACAAACTCGGCCGTTTTCTCGCCCACGCGGCGCGGAAACTTGATCCGCTGGCCACGGTCACCGATCTGCCGCCGGGCAACGAGGAATTGCGGCGCCAGCTGGCGCTGCGTTATCTGGCTCAGGGCGCCAAGGTATCGCCGCAGGAAATCGTGATTACCTCGGGCGCGCTGGAAGGGCTGAACCTGTGCCTGCAGGCGGTGACCAGACCGGGCGACCTGATCGCGGTGGAGTCGCCTACCTTTTATGCCGGTCTGCAGGCCAGCGAGCGCCTCGGCCTGCGGGTGATCGAAATCCCCAGCCACCCGCGCGAAGGCGTGAACCTGAATGCGCTGGAAGATGCGTTGCGCCATCACCCGATCAAGGCCTGCCTGTTGATGCTGAACTTTGCCAACCCGACCGGCAGCCTGGTGGCGGAACAGCGCCGGCGGGAGCTGATCGCGCTGCAGAGCCGTTATCAGGTGCCGCTGATCGAAGACGATGTCTACGCCGAGCTGTATTTCGGCAGCCAGGCGCCCATGTGCAGCAAGGCGGTGGATCACGACGGGCTGGTGATGCATGTATCGTCGTTTTCCAAGAGCCTGGCACCGGGTTACCGCATCGGCTGGGTTGCCGCCGGACGTTTTGCGCGGCAGATCCAGCGGCAGAAGCTGGCCAGCAGCCTCGCAACCACCGTGCCGGTGCAGATCGCGCTGGCCGACTATCTGAAACAGGGTGCATTCGACAACCATCTGCGCCAGTTGCGGCGCAAGCTGGGCGATCAGGAGGCGCAGTTGGTGGCGTCGGTGGAGCAGTATTTCCCCGCCGGAATACGCCTGGCGCGTCCGCAGGGCGGCTATTTCCTCTGGATCGAGCTGCCGCCGCAGGTCGATTCGCTATTGCTGCATCAGCAGGCGCTGGCACGCGGCATCAGCACCGCGCCGGGGCCGATTTTCTCTGCCAAGCGCGAATTCGGCAATTATCTGCGGCTCAACTTTGGCCATGCGGATTCCGCCAGCCGCCAGCAGGCGGTGGCGGAGCTGGGAAATTTGATCCGGCAGCAGTTATCCTGAAAACCGCAGCTGACCGCCTGTTGGCCCGGGAATAGCTTTTGGGCTGCCGAGATTGCGAGCATGGTTGCGGTTCTCCTTCCGGGTGAGTTCACTATGCACCCGCCAGCACCGTGCTCGCCGCGCCATGCTGCGTTATTCCTCCTTGCGCACAAACGTGCGCCGCGTCGTCATGCCTTGCCTGGCACAACGATCACGGCACTGTCGGGCACATCCAGCTACGGCTTTCAGGATAGGCTGGCAAAACGCGCAAACGCGTCACCCCAGAAGCCGAGCAGGGCAATACACAGCGGGGTGATGCCGATGAAGCCATACAACACCTTGCGGATAAAACCATGAGTGGTATCGGCCTCGATGAAGTAGCGAATGACAATCCATGCCTTGAGCCAGAGAATGCCGGCGACCAGCAGCGGCAGCCACATCTGGCCGTGCAGCATGCTGCCCAGCAGCAGCGAAACCCCGGTCAAAGCCAGCAAGCCAAGCCAGGCAAGGGTGAGCGACGTCAGTGAATTTGATGAATGGTTCATGATCAGACCAGGACATAAAAGAAGGTAAAAATCACCAGCCAGATGATATCGGTAGCGTGCCAGTAACTGGCCAGCGCTTCGAGGCCGTCGTGATCCTGCGCTGAATACGCACCGCCCAGGTGGCGTGCCAGCGCCCACAGGATGCCGAGAATGCCCCAGAACGCGTGCACCATGTGGTTGAAGGTGAGGTAGTAATAAACGCTGAAAAATATCCCCGCCTGGCCATCGATGCCGTGCGCCAGATTCCACTGGATCTCGATCAGCTTGGTCAGCGGATAAGCCAGCGCCAGCAGCAGTCCGGCAAGCAGCCAGCGGATCGACGCCCGGCGCCTTTGCTGGCGGATGGTTGCCACGGCACAGGCAATGCAGTAGCTGCTGCTCAGCATCAGCAGCGTGATCAGCGTGCCGGAGAGCAGCGACAGACGCTGTGCGCCTTGTTCAAAGGCATCAGGGAAATGGGCGCGCGCGACGAAATACACGGCGAACAGCACCAGGAATTCGACGAATTCGCAACAAATGCCGACCCAGATGCCCTTGTTGCCGGGCACGCGGCCACTACTCCCGAGTGGCAGAGGGTCACTGATATGGATTGCAGGATTTGCGCTCATGATTTTCTCCCGGATGGTCACGCCATTGTCGGCGCCGGGCACGCATAGGCACAGGGACAGTTATTGCGAATTCATGCAGGCACAGATTGGGCTGGTTAGTGCCAATCTGTGCCTGTCTGATTAATGGCCATCTGAAACTGTTCCTGTCCGGCTATGGATGTTGTACTTCGGCTCATTGTTGAGCCAGGAGATACAACATGAGCCAGACCGTCAGCAAAGTGCGCGAAGCGAAGCTGGAGTTATACCGCAAGCAGGGAAAAATCCACGCCCGGCAGGTGGACGGGAAATTCAACCGCCTGCGCTGGCTGATGGTGTGGCTGACGCAGATTATTTTCTACGGCGGCTGCTGGCTGAGCTGGGAGAGCCAGGGTGTCGTGCGGCAGGCGATCCTGCTCGATATTGCCCACGAAAGGCTATACCTGTTCGGGCTGGTATTGTGGCCGCAGGATGCGCTGCTGCTGGCGTTCATGCTGATTCTTGGCGCCACGCTGCTGTTTCTGGTGACCGCGCTGGCCGGGCGGCTGTTCTGCGGCTTCGCCTGCCCGCAAACCGTCTATACGCAGATATTCACCTGGATCGAAGCCAGGGTGGAAGGCGACCACCTGGATCGCCTGCGGCTCGATCAGGGGCCGCTGAGCGGCCGCAAGCTGTGGCTGAAAAGCATCAAGCATGGCCTGTGGATCGTGTTTGCCGGCTGGACTGCCATCACTTTCGTCGGCTATTTCACGCCGATCCGCGAGCTGCTGCCGAGTATTGCCACGTTCCAGACCGGGCCGTGGGAAAGCTTCTGGCTGATTTTCTACGCGTCGTTCACCTATGTTCAGGCCGGGCTGGCACGTGAAGCGGTATGCCAGCACATGTGCCCGTATTCGCGCTTTCAGGGCGTGATGATCGATGCCGCAACCAGTAACGTCGCTTATGACCGCACCCGTGGCGAGCCGCGCCGCGAGCGGCGCCAGAGCGCTGCTGCGGGCGACTGCGTCGATTGCGGCATCTGCGTGCAGGTGTGCCCGACCGGCATCGATATCCGCGATGGCCTGCAGCATCAATGTATCAATTGCGGCCTGTGTATCGACGCCTGCGACCAGGTGATGGACAAAGTGAACAAGCCGCGCGGCCTGATCCGTTTTGCGTCGGAAAACCAGCTGCAGCGCCAGCCACGCCCGGACAGGCGCTGGCAACGGCCACGGGTGGCCATCTATCTCGGCCTGTCGCTGTTGTTTGCCGGTTTGAGTATTGGCCTGCTCAGCCAGCGTTCGCTGCTGCTGGTCGATGTATTGCGCGACCGTGGTGCGCTGCTGCGCGAAAACGCCGCCGGCGAGATTGAAAACAGCTACACCCTGCAGCTGAGCAACCTTGACGACCGGCAGCGCCAGTTCCGTGTGTCGGTGGCCGGTCTGAGCGGGCTGCATCTGCTTGGCAACGACCGCTTCACGGTTGCGCCGGGCAGCATCCAGAGCATTACGCTGACCCTGGCCCGGCCGAATACCGGCGCGCCCTCGGGCGTGCAGCCCATCCTGTTCCACATTGAGCCGCTGCACGATCCGGCAACACGCGCCAGCGAAAAAAGCACCTTCATCCTGCCCTGACCCTGAACCAGTAATTCCTGTTTGCAATAGAAGCAGCAAGCGAAGGTAAGCCGAAGGCAGTGCTGTAGCACGACGAGGCGCGGCCGACAAATTGATGGTTCTATTGCGAATTGGAATAAAGAGGACACCATGTACCAATACAATGTAATCGACCAGCGCCTGGTGGACGACCGGGTCAAACTGTTCCGCGACCAGATGCAGCGTTTCCTCAGCGGGCGCCTGAGTGAGGACGAATTCCGGCCGCTGCGCCTGCAGAACGGCCTGTATATCCAGCGGCATGCGCCGATGCTGCGGGTGGCGATTCCGTATGGCACCTTATCCAGCCAGCAGTTGCGCATGCTGGCGCAGATCGCCCGCATCTGGGATCGGGGCTACGGCCATTTCACCACGCGCAGCAATATCCAGTTCAACTGGGTGCGGATGACCGATGTACCGGACATCCTCGCCAGCCTGGCCACGGTGCAGATGCATGCAATCCAGACCTCGGGCAATTGCATCCGCAACATCACCACCGACCAGTTTGCCGGTGTGGCCGCCGATGAAATCTTCGATCCGCGCCCGTATTGCGAAATCGTGCGCCAGTGGTCGACCCTGTCGCCGGAGTTCCTGTTTCTGCCGCGCAAATTCAAGATTGCCATCAGTGGCGGCGCAGAAGATCGCGCTGCGGTGCTGTTCCACGACATCGGTGCCCGCGCCAGGCTGGATGCGGAAGGCCGGCCCGGTTTCGCGATCTATGTTGGCGGCGGTTTGGGGCGTACACCGCTGCGCGGCCAGCTGCTGCAGGATTTTCTGCCGCGTGCCGAACTGCTCAACTACTTCGAGGCGATCCTGCGCGTCTACAACCGTTATGGCCGGCGCGACAACAAGTACAAGGCGCGCATCAAGATTCTGCTGCAGTCTCTGACGCTGGAAGGCTTCGCGCGCGAAGTGGCAGCGGAATGGGCTGAGACGCGAGGTGCAGGAGAAAGCATTGCCGAGCAACGCTTTGCCGGGATGGAGCGCTTTTTTGCCGCGGCCACCGACGATCTGGCCGGAATCGACATCCCCCTGGCTCAGGCAACACCGCCCACCAACCGTGCCTTTGCCCGCTGGCTGGAACGCAACGTGGCGCCGCACCGGCTGGCCGGCTACGGCATCGTCACCTTATCGCTGAAACGCACCGGCATTCCGCCCGGCGATGCGACCGCAGCCGAGATGGAGCTGGTGGCCGATCTGGCGCAGCGTTTCAGCAACAGCGAAATCCGCGTCAGCCACGAGCAGAATCTGGTTTTGCCACAGGTGCGTCGCAGCGATTTATACGCGTTATGGAGCATCGCCGCCGCCAACGGGCTGGCGACGCCGAATATCGGCCTGTTGACCGATGTCGTCTGTTGCCCCGGCGGCGATTTCTGCTCACTGGCCAATGCCAGATCGATCCCGGTGGCGAACGCGATTCAGCAACGTTTCGACGATCTCGACTACCTGTTCGACCTCGGCCCGCTGGAATTGAATATTTCCGGTTGCGTCAATGCCTGCGGCCATCACCACATCGGCCATATCGACATTCTCGGCGTCGACA
>JAUPTR010000411.1 GCA_030917985.1 Pseudomonadota bacterium
ATGGTCGTCCAGCTTGTGCATGGCGCTCGCTATGCCGCTGACAACGCGCACTTAGTGCTTGGGCTGTACGGCGAGCGGTTGAACGATTATTTGGGGGAGTTTCAAAATGCCTGATCCAATAACAGGTTTAATAGGTGCCACCCTTGTTGGTGGAGTTATGCAGGCCGATGCGGCAAGCAGCGCAGCATCCTCACAAGCCGGGGCATCACAAGCCGGGATCGAAGAGCAGCGTCGGCAACAAGCCGAAATACAAAAGCTGCTTGAACCTTGGGTAACACAGGGTCAGGCGGGGTTGACCGAGTTGCAGCCCTACGCCGCAGCTGGTGGCCCAGCGCTGGCACAGCAGCAAGCACTGGCAGGTCTTTCCGGCATGGATGCGCAGCAAGCGGCCATTGCAGGGATCGAATCATCCCCACTTCTCCAAGCCCAAATTAGGCAGGGCGAAAACGCCATGCTGCAAAACGCATCCGCAACCGGGGGCCTACGCGGCGGCAACATGCAGGCAGCACTTGCGCAGTTCAGGCCGATGATGCTTCAGCAAGCGATTGACCAGCAATACTCGCGCCTTGGTGGCCTGACATCACTCGGGCACATGACCTCGCAAAACCGCGCCCAGCTCGGGCAGTCAGCGGCGGCGGGTGTGGGCAGCGCCGGGCTAAGTTCGGCATCCAATATCGGCAATCTGCTCGCACAGCAAGGCGCGGAGCAGGCAGGCGGGGCATTGGGTCAGGCTAGAGCATGGAGCGCCATCCCGCAGGCCATCGGGTTTGGTGCACAAACTGGCATGTTCAGCTCACCGGGGCAAAACATCCAAGACGCCTACATGGCCAGCAATCCACCCATGGCGTTCACGTCGCCTTTTTAGAGAAAAGGAGCGCAAAACATGGTAGCCCCACTCGACTACTCATCAATGATGCCAAACCCGTTTGAATCCGTTTTGCAGGGGATGCAAACGGGGATGAACTGGCAAAACAACCAAGCGCAGCAACAGGCCGCGCAGCAAGCGCTGCAACTCAAGCAACAGCAACAGCAGCAAGCGCAAGCGCAGCAACAGGCCTTGGCAGCGTCCATGCAGGGATTGATGGGGAAAATCAGCGAAGGCAATGCCACGGCGGCAGACTTCGCGCAATTCCGCCTATTGGCACCAAAAGACCAATCAGAGGCCGCTGAAAAGGTTCTCGAATCAATGTCTTCTGAAGAGCAGAAAAACACGCTTTTATTCGGATCTCAGGTTCTTTCTGCGGCGGCGACAAACCCACAGATTGCAATCGACATCCTGACCGATAGGGCGGCAGCACTGAGGGGCAGCGGAAAGGATCGCGAAGCCAGCGCATCGGAAACATGGGCAAAGCTCATCGGAATCAACCCGGTGGGCGCTCAGGCCGTCATCGGAAGCATGATTGCAGGGATGCCCGGCGGCGACAAGGCTCTCGATGCTTGGAGCAAGTCGCAGGGCGAAGGTAGGGCGGCTGCGTTGCATCCTTCGGTTTTGTCTGAAGCCCAATCCAAAGCACAAAGCGCAGCGGTTGCAGCGAAGTTTGTGGAATCGAACGCGGCGCTGGATTTGCAAAAGAAGGGGTGGGATATAACCAAGCTGCAAGAAGATATCAAAATCAACAAGGAAAACTCACGCATTGCAGCCTTAAATGCAGGAATTTCCCGCGAAGGAAACATGCTCAAGCGTCAGGAAATGGGCTTGAAATTGCAGGAAATGAAGGACAAGCGGGACGAGGCGGTTCGTGGCAAAGTCTCAGAAATCGAAACGGCCCGCGGCGACATGGATAACTTCATCAACACGGTTGATAGATTCCTTTCGGCATCAGTTGGGAAAGATGGCAAACCAACGGCAACAATTCGCGCTGCGGCTGGTCCGTTGGATCAGATGCTGCCAACTATTCAACCAGATGTTGCCGACCTTGAGGCACTTGCGGAAACAATCGGGTCTCAGGCATTCATGGCCCAAATTCCGAAAATGAAGGGGACCGGGGCCCTATCTGAGGGAGAGGGGAAAAAGCTGCAAGCCTCGTTGCAGAATTTCAGCTTGAAGCAAAGTCCCGAACGACTCATTGATAACATGAAAGAAGCGCAACGCCTGATTCTCAAAGGCCGCTCCAATCTTGCAAAAAAATACGGTGTGCCAGATGCTGTGCCAGACACTCCAGCGGCGTCACCATCGGCTGGTGAAATTGACGCTTTGCTGAAAAAATACGGCGGTTAAAAATATGGCCACAATTGCACAGCTTGAAACAGCACTGCGCAACGCAGACAAAGCGGGTGAT
The DNA here is from genome assembly GCA_030917985.1 of Pseudomonadota bacterium. GTDB lineage: Bacteria > Pseudomonadota > Gammaproteobacteria > Burkholderiales > SCOH01 > CALMFQ01. Next base: position 2,280 of record JAUPTR010000411.1, read on the forward strand.
ATGGATGCTGCGCGAAAACTGGCCGCAGTAATCATCAGCGCCCGCACAGAATCAGCAAACCAAATCCCTGATGCGCAAATACCAGCGACATTGCAAACTGACCAACAACCACGCATCGGTGAAAAATTGGTCGGTGCATACGAGACGATAGGCGCAATGGGTACAGGGGCTACAACTGGCGCACTAGGCATGGTGGGTGGCGCTGTTAAGGGCATTGCAGAAAGCATTCTCTCTGGCGAGTTTGGCACGCCAGAGGCTCAAAAACTGGTTGAACAGGCCGCCTTGCGCGGCGCTCAGGCTGGTACATATTCACCGCGCACGCCAGAGGGGCAGCGGATGACCCAGAGCATTGGCCAAAGCCTTGCCAACGTCATCCCGCCCGTCTTGCCAGTGATTGCAGCTCCCGGCGCACTCATGCAGGCAACTCGCAATGCAGCCCCAATTGCGCAGGCCACAGCCCAGCGCGTGGCTGGGGCGGCTCAGCAAGCAGCGAGGACAACCGGGCAAGCCATTGCAAAGCCAATGCAGGCCGCTACAACAGCCGTTCGTGAGACTTTTGGCATGGAGGTCGAACCTACTCCATCATCATCGGGTTCGCGTGTCTCAGGAGGTGCTGCGGCCACACCAGAGGCATTGCGCCGTGTCACGACAGCCGAAAGTTTGCCGGTGCCAGTCACACTCACAAGAGGCGCAGCCACACGCGAAGCCCAGCAACTGGCATTTGAGAAAGAGCAAATCAAAAGCGACCTTGGCGGCCCTCTGCGCCAGCGTGCGGAAGAGAACAACCTGCAAGCATTGCAAAACTTTGACGCTTTGGTTGAAATGACAGATGCGCAGCTTGCAGATTTATCCGGCGCGGGCGGCGCGGTTGTCAAATCATTAACTGACGGACTTACGGCAGCAAAGAACAGAACCCGCACAGCTTACAAAGCAGCCGAAAAAGCCGGTGAGATGGAAAACAATGTCACCCTCAATTCGGTAGTTGACTACATCAACGAGAACATTCCAGAGGGCGATTTGGCCCCAGTGCTAAAGGCTGCGCGCCAGAAGGCAATTGCGGTAGGCGCAGCATTGCCAGACGAAAACGGTAATCTTGTTGCGCAGCCGGTCACATTGCTGCAAGCAGAAAACTTGCGCAAAACATTTCAACGAGCAGGATTTGAAGGCGCGGATCAATTCCATGGCGGCGGCTTGCGCCGCGTCTTTGACGTTGAAACAGATGGACTAGGCGGCGACCTTTACAAGGCGGCTCGTCAAACCCGCATCGAGCAAGCGCGCAAGTTTGAAAACCGCGCCATCGTTGCCCGACTCATCAAAAATCGGAAAGGCATGGCAGATCCACAAGTTGCGGCTGATCAGGTGTTTAGAAAATCCATTCTCAATTCGTCACCAGAAGAAATCACGTTTTTGAAGCGCGTTTTGGTCACCAGCGGGCAAGACGGGCAACAGGCATGGAAAGAGTTGCAAGGTGCTACCGTTGGCCACTTAAGAAACGAGTCCACCAAGGGCATGGGTATGGATTCATTCGACAGACCAATGGTGTCTCCGGCCAAACTTCATCAAGCAGTTCAAGCGCTTGATTCCAATGGCCGACTGGATGTAATTCTTGGCAAGGCAAATGCGCAGATCGTGCGCGACCTTGACGACGTTGTTCGCTACGTAACAACCGTGCCACCGGGGACACTCATCAACAGCTCAGGCACTGCTGGGACTCTTTTGGCAGCCATGGCAGAGGCTGGCGTAACCGGCGCGGCTACCGGACTGCCGTTGCCCGTTTACGCAGGCATCAAGCAGATTGTAAAAATGCGCAAAGAAGGCCGCACCAAGGCCAAGATAAACGACGCTCTCAACGCGCTGCCAATTGTCCAGCCTTAAACATTGATCACTACGGAACCAAAAAAATGTCTGCACTATCAATCCAAGTACCATTCCCAGTATTCCAAGACCGTGATGGCCAGCCGCTTGACAACGGTTACGTGTGGCTCGGCACATCAAGCCTCAATCCACAAACCAACCCGGTGGTGGCTTACTATGACTCTGCTTTGACCATCGTGGCCACGCAGCCCCTGCGGACACTGAATGGCTTCATTTCTCGCGCAGGTTCACCGGCTCAGGTTTATGTTGATGCAGTCAACTTCAGCATCTTGGTGCAGGACAGGCAAGGGACAACTGTTTTCAGCGTTCCAGAGGGTACTGGCATCAGCCCAAATGCATCGGGCGTTGTTTACGATCCAGCAGGTACGGGTGCTGTGGCGACTACGGTGCAGGCGAAGTTGCGTGAGAGCGTGAGTGTGGTTGACAGAGGTGTAAGTGCGTCAGCCTCTGCTTCTTTCAATACTGCCGCCATCCAGCAGGCAGTAGATGATTTGGTGGCTGCTGGTGGTGGCACCTTGTTGATAAACAAGACAGCAACCTTTTACCCTGTCGATGACACGATAACCGTTGGAAGCAACGTGCGGATTGAGTTTGAGGGTCAAATCAAGCTAACCACGGATTCGTCAACTG
>JAUPTR010000412.1 GCA_030917985.1 Pseudomonadota bacterium
GGGGGTGCCGGTATCCGCCGCAGCCTTGACGCCGGTGACGCAGGTGGAAGGCATCAGCGAATATCGTCTCGCCAACGGCCTGCGCGTGTTGCTGGCGCCCGATCCGAGCAAGCCATCGACCACCGTCAACATCACCTATCTGGTCGGTTCTCGCCACGAAAACTACGGCGAAACCGGCATGGCGCACTTGCTGGAGCACCTGCTGTTCAAGGGCACGCCAAAAAATCCCGATATCGACAGCGAATTCACGCGGCGGGCGATGATGTCCAACGCCACCACCTGGTTTGATCGCACCAATTATTTCGAAACCTTTCCCGCCAGCAACGCCAACCTGCAATGGGCGCTGCAGATGGAAGCCGACCGCATGCTGCATGCACGGCTGCGCAAGGCTGATCTTGAAAGTGAAATGCCAGTAGTGCGCAATGAGATGGAAGGCGGCGAAAACGATGGTTTTACCATCCTGTTGCAGCGTATGGCCGCCACCGCCTATCTGTGGCACAACTATGGCAAGGATACGATTGGCGCACGCAGCGATGTGGAACACGTCGACATCAACCGCCTGCGGGCGTTTTACCAGCGGTATTACCAGCCGGACAACGCGGTGCTGGTGATTGCCGGGCGGTTTGACGAAGCCCGCGCCAAACAGTGGGTGGCGCAGTCTTTCGGCGCATTGCCCAAGCCGGCACGCAAGCTGCCGCGTTTGTATACCCGTGAGCCACAACAGGATGGCGAACGCGAAGTCACCCTGCGGCGGGCTGGCGACACGCAATTGCTTGGTGCGCTCTACCACGTGCCGGACGGCGCGCACCCGGACAGCGCTGCACTGGCGCTGCTGTTGCAAGTGCTGGGCGGCACGCCGAATGGTCGTTTGCATCGGCAATTGGTAGAAAGTGGCCTCGCCAGCGAGATTTCCGCACTGCATTACGCATTGTTTGACCCGGCCTATGTCGCGTTTGCCGCCAAGGCCAGCGGCGATGCCGATGCCGGCAAGCTGCGCCAGGCCATGCTGCAGGTGCTGGAGGGCGTGGCGACCCAGCCAGTGGCAGAGGATGAACTCAACACCGCGCGCGCCGCCTGGCTCAACCAGTTTGAGCAGATTGTTGCCGACCCGGCCAATCTGGCGCTGAATCTCTCTGACTATGTGGCGCGCGGCGACTGGCGGCTGTTCTATCTTGAGCGTGATCGGGTCGAAGCGCTGCAAGCGGCCGACCTGCAACGCGTGGCGCAGGCTTATTTGTTGCCGAGCAATCGCACGCTGGGCCATTTTGTTCCCGACAATGCGCCGCAGCGTGCCGATATCCCGCCGCGCAGCAATCCCGCGGCCATGCTGCAACACTATGCCGGTAAGGCCGCACCAACACTGGGCGAGGCGTTCGACCCAACGCCGGCCAAGATCGAGGCACGCATACAGCGCAGCCGCCTGCCCGGTGGCTTGCAGCTGGCGCTGTTGCCCAAACGTAATCGTGGCGATCAGGTCACACTGGCGCTGCAACTGCATTTTGGCGACGTCAACAGCCTGCAGGGGCAGGCCACCGCTGGCGAGGCAGCAGTGCGCATGCTGCAGCGTGGCACGCAGCGCAAGGACAGACGCCAGCTGGCGCAGGCGCTGGATCAGCTGCGCGCCAACCTGAGCATTCACGGCAACGCACAAGGGTTGAGCCTGCTGTTGCAGGTGCGGCGCAGCAATCTGGATGCGACGCTGACACTGCTGGCAGAAATATTGCGCCAGCCAGCCCTGGCGCCGGCGGAATTTGCCCAATTGCAGCAAGAATGGCTGAACCAGCTGGCCGAGGCGCGCAACGATCCGATGACGCTCGGCTACAACGTGCTGACGCAGCGCCTTGACCCTTATCCGGCCGGCGATATTCGCCACGTGGCCAGTTTTGACGAGCAGATCGAGGCAGTGAGAAATCTGCAGCTGGCGCAAGTGAGCCGTTTTCATGCCGACTATTTTGGTGCCGCGGCAGCGCAGCTGGCGGTGATCGGCGAGATTGACGGCAGCGCACTGGGCACACGCCTGCAGCAACTGTTGGGCGACTGGCAGCCGAAATTTGCCTATCAACGCGTGCCCGACCCCTATCGCCCGGTAGCGCCGGTGGCGCTGCAGCTGAATACCCCGGACAAGGCCAGTGCCTGGTTTTCCGCTGCGCTGCCTTTGCCGCTGAGTGATGCCTCGGCAGATTATCCGGCGCTGCTGCTGGCCAATTATGTGTTTGGCCAGGGCGGAGGCCTGAATTCGCGGCTGATGCTGCGCTTGCGTCAGCAAGAGGGGCTCAGTTATGGTGCGGGTGCCGAACTGATGGCAGGTAGCGACGAGGCCAGCGGCGCATGGCAAATGAGCGCCAGTTGCGCGCCGCAGAATTTTGCCCGGCTCAAGGCCGCGTTTGGCGAAGAGTTCCAGCGCTGGGTGCAGCAGGGCATCAGCCAGCAGGAGCTGCGCGATGCCCGCTCCGGGCTGCTCAAGGAGATGCACCTGGCACGCAGCGATGATGCCGTGCTAGCCGGAATGTTACTGGAGCAACTGCGCCTCGGTCGCACACTGGACTTCACCGCTCAGCTGGAAAAACAGCTGGCGGCATTACCGCTGGATCAGGTCAACGCCAGCCTGCGCCGCATCATGGGCAACGCCGGTTTGTTGACGGTGGCGGCGGGTGACTGGGAACCTCATAAATAAGCCGAGCTCAAAACGTTCGACGAGCATCAACTAGGAGATAACATGCGTTTGAAGCCTTTGGGCCTGGCCGTTCTGGCCGCGTTGTGCCTGACATTCGAATCCCCGCTGGTGCTGGCGGATGCGCCGGCAGTTGTTGTTGCCAGCCAGCCGCAGGCGGAGCTGCAGAAAGTGGCGGAAGTGGAGGGCATCCGCGAATACCGTTTGTCCAACGGTTTGCGTGTGGTGCTGGCAGCCGATCAGTCGAAACCGACCACCACCGTCAACATCACCTATCTGGTCGGCTCGCGCCACGAAAACTACGGCGAAACCGGCATGGCACATCTGCTGGAACACTTGTTGTTCAAAGGCACGCCAAGCATCGGCAACATCACGCAGGAGCTGTCGAAACGTGGCATGCGCCCGAATGGCACTACCTGGGTTGATCGCACCAACTACTACGAAACCTTTGCCGCCAGCGATGCCAACCTGCAATGGGCATTGCAGATGGAGGCGGATCGCATGGTTAATTCCTTGGTTGCCAAAAAAGACCTGGACAGCGAAATGACCGTGGTGCGCAACGAGATGGAACGCGGCGAAAACAGTCCGGGCCGCATTCTCTGGGAAAAAGTGGCGGCCAGTGCCTACCAGTGGCACAACTACGGTAAATCCACCATCGGTGCGCGCAGCGATGTGGAAAAGGTGCAGATCGACAATCTGCAGGCCTTCTACCGCAAGTATTATCAGCCAGACAACGCGGTGCTGGTGGTCTCCGGCAAGTTTGATGAAGCGCAGACACTGGCCTGGATCCAGCAA
>JAUPTR010000413.1 GCA_030917985.1 Pseudomonadota bacterium
CCCTGATCGTAAATGTGCTTGATGATGTCGTCGACGTTGCGGCTGGTGACGATCCAGTCCGACAGCGCCTTGTGCTCCGCGCTGGAGTTGATGTACGACACGTGCACGTAATCCGCATGCGCCTCGCGCCATTTGCGCAGTTCACTCACATCGGTCTGTTCCACCAGCGAACAGGTCGATCCGCGATCCGGCAGGATCACTTCGGCATTCGGATTGAGTATTTTGGCGGTTTCCGCCATGAAACGCACCCCGGCAAAGACGATGATGTCAGCCTGGGCATCGCGGGCATACAACGAGAGTTCGAGACTGTCACCCACCTTGTCCGCCATCTGCTGAATCTCGGGCGTGGTGTAATAATGGGCGAGCGTGACCACTTTCTTGGCCATAGGAAATCCTCCTACGTAAAACCTGCCGTCCCCCGACAGGTCGATAACTGGAAATGTGATTCGCCTTGGCAACCACGGGTTCCCCGTATCGGCCGCGCTTGGCGAGGGTCGAACAATATCAAATCTGCTGCCTGATTACCACCCGATTATTGCAAGGGTTTTACGTGCCTGGCCAAGGGCAGTTTGTGCAGCGATCGCTTGCCGCTGAATCATTGATGCAGATCATTACCAGTGTAATCAATTGGGTGGATAGTAAACATGTGTTAACTAGATGGACGCATCTCACAGAGGAGAAAAATCATGGCCAGTAAAGAAGCGTATCAACAAAAGCTCGAAGCCCAGATCAAGGAATGGGACGTGAAGCTGGAACAACTGCGTGCCAAGGCGCAAATGGCATCCGCCGAATTGCGCATCCAGTACGAAAACGAGCTGGAAGACTTGGCGCGTCGGCGCAAGTCGATGCAGAAAATGTTCGAAGAAATCGGCCACCACAGCGAGGCCGCCTGGCAGGACGTAAAGGACGGGGCTGAAAAGGCCCGCCTGGAAATGGCTCGGGCAATGGATAAATTCAGCAACTTCTTCAAATAAGCTGCGTGCAGTGTGATAGATCAGGGGCGCAACGGCGCCCCTTTTTCATTGCCCTGCAAGCCGCTCTGGCATTGCCTTGCAGCCTGCCTTGCAAGCCAGTGTGGATGCGGCTTGCAGGGCAGGGGCCACACCTTACTGCTTTGCGGCTTCGCTGGCTGGTGCTGCTGCACCACCTACGGTGGTCAATACTTCCCACATGCCGCCCTTGGCCTGGTAAATGGTTACCGAGCCGCCAACGATGTCGCCCTTGTCGTCAAACTTGATCGGGCCGGATTTGCCCTGCATATCGGTTTTCGCCAGTTCTGGCAGGTACTTCGCCGGTTCTGCCGAGCCGGCACGTTTCATCGCTTCCACCATCACTTTGACTGCATCGTAGGTATACGGTGCGTAGATCTGGATTTCGCTGTTGAATTTTTTCTTGTAGGCCGCGTTGAATTCGGCAAAGCCTGGCAGTTGCTCTTTCGGCATGCCCGGACTGGATGCGTACTGGCCTTCGGCTGCATCACCTGCCAGTTCGATGAATTTAGGCGACTGGAAGCCATCGCCACCCAGCAGCCTGGCGCTGATGCCAAGCTGTTTCATCTGCTGCGCCATCGGGCCGGCCTGGGCGTCCATGCCGCCAAAGAAGACGATGTCCGGCTTCTTGGCCTTGATATTGGTGAGAATCGCCTTGAAGTCAGTCTTGTCACTCTGGGTTGATTCGTGGGTGACGATGGTTGCACCCTTGGCCTTGGCTGCGTTTTCAAACTCAGTTGCCAGGCCCTGGCCATAAGCAGTTTTATCGTCAATCACGGCGATATTCTTGGCTTTCAGCGTATCCACCGCAAAGCCGCCCAGCGCCTTGCCCTGTGCCACATCGTTGGCAATCACGCGGTAGGCGGTCTTGAAGCCGGCGCGGGTGTAGTCCGGATTGGTGGCCGATGGCGAAACCTGCGGAATGCCGGCATCGTTGTAGATTTTCGACGCAGGGATGGTGGTGCCGGAATTCAGGTGGCCCACCACACCGGCCACTTTGGCATCAATCAGGCGCTGTGCCACGGTGGTGGCAGTTTTGGCGTCGGCCTGGTCGTCTTCAGATACCAGCTCCAGCTTGACCTTTTTGCCGCCGATTTCTACGCCGGCTTCGTTCAGTTCATCGATTGCCAGGCGCGCGCCGTTTTCGTTGTCTTTACCCAGATGGGCAATCGAACCGGTCAGCGGTGCCACATGGCCGATCTTGATTACCGGCAGCGCTTCGGCAGCGGCTGCGGCGGCGGGGGCAGCAGTACCTGCTGCGGGTGTTTCTTCCTTCTTGCCACAGGCAGCCAGTGTGGCCACTGCGGCTGCAATCAGCGTCAGGCGAGCAAAAGTCATGATGAGTCCTCTGGATGTGAAATGTATATTGTATTTGACGCGTGGGAGTGGTTGCCCCGGGTGAAACACCGCGCCCGGCTTGGCCGGGCGCGGTGTAGGTTCTGCTGGCCTTTATTTCGTGGATCACGTTTACGCGCTTTGGGGGATGAGTCAAGGATCAAGTCACGCCGCGTAGTGATCTACGCAAGTGGCTTGTGACGCAGAGGCAGCCCCCAAAGCACGTAAACCCTACGGGCCGAGCCAATTTTTGCGGCCATCCGGCGTTATGGTTCGCTAGGGAAGCGCTGATTTATTCGGCGAGCGGGATGAAGTGCAAGGAGCCCGGCGCGCAGAAAGCGAGACATATCATGAGGATAGGCGAGCTTTCGAGCACCGCGCGACGCAGCAATTCGCC
>JAUPTR010000414.1 GCA_030917985.1 Pseudomonadota bacterium
AGCGATACCAAACTGGGTGAAGTCGCCGGGCTTGGCGATCTATCGCATGCGCATGTGGTGTTCTCGCGCGATGCCCGTTACGCCTATGTGTTTGGCCGCGACGGAGGCTTGTCCAAGGTTGACCTGCTGACGCGCACGCTGGCCAAACGCGTGGTGCAGGCCGGCAACAGCATCGGCGGCTCGATTTCGCAGGATGGCCGCCTGATTGTGGCGCAGAACTACGACCCGGGTGGCGTCAAGGTATTTTCTGCCGATACGCTGGAACAACTGGCCGACATCCCCGCCACTTACGGCTCTGCAGGCGCCCGCTCCAAGGTGGTTGGCCTGGCCGATCTGCCCGGCAACCGCTTTGTGTACGCATTGTTTGATGCCGGTGAAATATGGGTTGTCGACCTGAAAAACCCGCGCCAACCGCAAATCAACAAATATGCCAATATTGGCAAACAGCCTTACGACGGCCTGGCCACGCAGGATGGCCGCTATTTCATGGCCGGCCTGTTTGGCGAAGATGGCATTGCGCTGCTCGATCTGTGGAATGAATCGGACGGGGTGAAACGCATTCTGGCCAACTATGGCAAAGGCGAAGAAAAGCTGCCGGTTTACAAGATGCCACATTTGCGAGGCTGGTCAGTCGCCAGCGGCCACGCCTTCCTCCCGGCCATCGGCCGCAATGAGGTGCTGGTTGCCAACACCAGCAGCTGGCAGGAGGCCGCGCGCATTCCGGTATACGGCCAGCCGGTGTTTGTGATGGCCGAACCGACTCATCGCCGTGTCTGGGTCAACTTTGCGTTTCCGCATAACGATACCGTGCAGGTGATTGATGTCCCGAGCCGCAAGGTGATCAAGACCCTGAAGCCGGGCAAGGCGGTGCTGCACATGGAATTTACCGGCCGTGGCGATGAGCTGTGGCTGTCATCACGCGACGACAACACTGTGGTGATTTACGACACCAGCACCCTGGAAGAAAAAAAACGCCTGCCGGCCAACAACCCCTCGGGTATTTTCTTTACCTGGCGCGCCAATCGTATTGGCATGTAATGCGGAGCCACTCATGACCGAACTCGACCTGGCCCTGCTCAACAACTACCAGCGCGCCTTTCCCTTGTACGCCAAACCTTATGCCGAGTTGGCACGACAACTTTGCATCAGCGAAAGCGAAGTATTGCAACGCCTGCTGCAATTAAAGCAGGCCGGCAGCATCAGCCGCATCGGCCCGGTTTTTCGCCCCAACAGCATTGGCGTCTCCACGCTGGCAGCACTGGCCGTGCCACCTGAACAGCTGGAACAAGTGGCAGCACTGGTCAACACCTATCCACAGGTCAACCACAACTACCAGCGCGAACACCGCTACAACCTGTGGTTTGTAGCCACCGCCGACGAACCGGCACGGCTGGCAAACACCCTGGAACAGATCCGCAGCGAAACCGGCTGTGCCATGCTCGACCTGCCCTTGGTAAAAGACTATTACATTGACCTGGGCTTTGATCTGGGTGGCGGCAAAGTTGCCCAACGGCAACCACAGGCGCATGTCAGCATCCGGCCCAATGCCGCGCAGCGCAGCCTGATCGGCATCCTGCAGGGCGGTTTACCGATGGTGAGCGAACCCTACCGCGAAATCGCCGAACGCCTCGGCACCAGCGAAGCCACCATCATCGAGCAGATCAGCGACTGGCAGAATGCCGGCATCATCAAGCGTTTTGGCGTAGTCGTGCGCCATCACGAACTGGGTTACACCGCCAACGCCATGGTGGTGTGGGACATCCCCGACCATCAGGTCGAAGCTGTCGGCCAACTGCTGGCCAAGGACCAGGCCGTGAGCCTGTGTTACCAGCGCCCGCGCCGCCTGCCGGAGTGGCACTACAACCTGTTCTGCATGATCCACGGCAAGGATCGCGCAGCCGTCGAGGCGCATATCGAACAACTGGCGCAGCAACACGGGCTGCAACAGGTGCCACGCCAGAGCCTGTTCAGCCTCAAGCGCTTCAAACAGCGCGGCGCGCATTATGTGCTGGACAAGGCGGCTTGATGGACGATATCGACAAAGCCATCATCAACAGCCTGCAGGGTGGCTTCCCCATCTGCTCGCGCCCCTTTGCTGCAGCGGCGCAACCCTTGGGCCTGACGGAAGACGAACTGATCCAGCGTATCGCCAATCTGCGCGAAAACGGCACCCTCACCCGCTTCGGCCCGCTTTACCAGATCGAACGCATGGGTGGCCGCTTCAGCCTGGCGGCGATGGCGATTCCGGCGGAGGACTTCGAGCGCGTAGCCGAAATCGTCAACGCTTTCCCGGAAGTGGCGCACAACTATGAACGTACTCACGAGCTGAACATGTGGTTTGTGCTTGCCACCGAAACCGCCGACGGCCTGCCCGAGACCATCAAACGCATCGAAGCCGCCAGTGGTTATCCGGTGTTCAATATGCCGAAAGAGAAAGAATTCTTCGTCAATCTGTATCTGAAAGCCTGAGCATGGGTTACCGACCGGACGAACTCGACCGCAAGCTGATTGTTGCCACCCAGGGTGGCCTGCCGCTCAGCCCGATGCCTTATGCCGATATCGCAGCACAACTTGGCATCGACGAAGCCGAGGTACTGAAGCGCATGCAAAACTTGCTGGATAACGGCGTGATCCGCCGTATCGGCGTGGTGCCCAACCACTACACACTCGGCTACACCTTTAACGGCATGACGGTGTGGGACGTAGCCGATGATGTCATCGACCAGCTGGGGCAACAGGTCGGCAATCTGCCCTTTGTCAGCCATTGTTACCGGCGCCCGCGCCACCTGCCGGATTGGTCATATAACCTGTTTGCCATGGTGCATGGCAAGACCCGTGCCGAAGTCGATGAACAGATTTCGGTAATCCGCGCCTTGCTGGGCGAGGCATGCCGCCAGAGCGATGTCTTGTTCAGCCAGCGAATCCTGAAAAAAACCGGCCTGCGTCTACAATTGTAAAGTTCATTTCCTTTGTGGAGGCTTTACTGATGCAATCGCTGTTCCTGCGTATGCGCCTGGTTCACTGGGTGGGCTTCACCCTGCTGCTTGTCAGCGCCACATTTTTCACCACCGACCTGATTGGCAAAGCGATTCAATATCTGGTGGCACTGGTGGTGCTGATTCACGATTTTGATGAAAAGAAATGGGGCGTTGATTCGCTCAAATCACTGGCCGGTTATCTGCAACATTTTGGCCGCAAGGATCTGACCCGTCAGCCCGACTTCGATTCCCGCTTCAACGCAGAAGTGACCCAGGTGCTGAACGCTGTCGACAACTTCCGTGCGGTGATTCGCTCGGCCTTGTCCGAAATCAAAGGCTCTTCGCAGGAAAACGCTAATATTTCCACCAGGCTGCATCAACTGGCCGAGGAAATCAGCCAGCGGCTGGAAGCAGAAGCCAGCTCGGCCTCCGCAGCACAGATGGCTATCGGCAGTATCGGCGGCAACGCCGATGAACTGGCGCAGGAAGCAGAACGCAACCTGCAGGTGATCAGCGAAGCCAACAACGTGTTGCAGCAGACCAAGCAGAACGTGTTGCAAATGACGCATTCGCTGCACGCGCATGCCGATACCAACAACAATCTGGCAAGCCAGCTGGATCGGCTGAATACCGACGCGGAGCAGATCAAACGGGTATTGGTGGTGGTATCGGAAATTGCCGAGCAGACCAATCTGCTGGCATTGAATGCCGCGATTGAAGCGGCACGGGCTGGAGAACTTGGACGCGGTTTTGCGGTGGTGGCCGACGAAGTGCGCAAGCTGGCTGAACGC
>JAUPTR010000052.1 GCA_030917985.1 Pseudomonadota bacterium
ACACGCGGGTGGTGTGGTTGATTTTTTCGTCAACCGGGTCGCGCTTGTCCGGGAAAATGCCGTGGAAACCCTGACTATTCGGGATTTCGGTGATCTTGTCGCAAATGAAATAATCCAGGCGGACACGCGCCATGCGGCAGTTGATCTTGTCGTTCACCCAGGCATATTTGCCATCGTAAGTGCCGTTGGTGTAGGACGCATGCACGTGGTGAGTATCAGCCACGGTGTATTTCAGCGAACCATCGGCCTTGGTGCCCATGATGGCCTTGGATTCGTTGGTGTAACCCCAGCCAACCAGCGCATCCGGCGTAAAACACGGAATACGGTGGATTTCACGGCCCGACGGCATGCCGAGTACGCGCAGGTCACCGGTATGGCCACCGCTGTAGAGGCCGTAATATTCATCCAGCTGACCCGGTGCCTTGTGGACGCCACCTGCATCGTGGCCGCCTTCTGCCTTGGCTTCCGGTTTGGCATCGGTTTTGCCTGCTTCAGGCGCCTTGTTACAACCGGCCAGACCCATCGACATGCCAGCGCCGGCCAGACCTGCGAGTGCGCCGGTGCCGAGAAACTTGCGGCGGCTCAGGTCGAGCGTTTTTTGTTCATTGCTGTTTTGATCCTGATTGCTCATGACTTGCTCCCTCGTATAAGCCCTGTGCTGGATGTCAGCCGGAATCGGCATAACAGTCGACAGGGTGCGACAGTTTGACGCAGGGAGGTTACGCCGCAGCAGACAGGCCAACCTTGACATATATCAATCGAGCCTGCAAAAGTGCGGCAAATTGTCGCACCACATCTGGCGTGGCAGGCAGCCCGCCAGGGCAAGGCAGATGCGCCTATTCGGCGCTGGGACGTTTTGCCAGCTTGCGCTGCAGGGTACGGCGGTGCATTTTCAGCGCCCGGGCGGTGGCCGATATATTACCGTCATGCTCCGCCAGCACCTTGTTGATGTGCTCCCACTCCACACGCGACACCGACATCGGCGACAGGTCTTCGGTTTCCACCGAGCCCTCGGTTTTCTGGAATGCCGCCACAATCTCGTCGGCCGTGGACGGCTTGGGCAAATAGTGCGTGGCCCCGAGCTTGATGGCCTCGATGGCGGTAGCGATGCTGGCATAACCGGTGAGCACCACGATACGGGTTTCTGCATCCAGATCGTGCAGCGCCTTGACCAGCGCCAGGCCCGAGTCGTTTCCCAGCTTCAGGTCGACCAGGGCATATTCGGGGGATTCCTGCTGCGCCTGCTGCAATGCCTGCTGCTGACTGGTGGCGCACTGCACGCTGTAGCCACGCCGGGTGAAGGTGCGCGCCAGCACCGCCAGCAAGGTTTCGTCGTCGTCTACCAGCAACAGGCTGGGTGCCTGGTCGGCAGTGTGGTTCATGATGTGATTTCCAGTTGCTGACGCGGCAGGCTCACGCGAATACACGTGCCGCCACCGGGTCGGTTAAAGACAGCCACCTCGCCGCCCAGTTGCTCGATGCTGGCGTGAGTCAGCAAGAGGCCGATGCCCAGGCCTTCCGCCTTGGTGGAAACCGGCACATCACCCACCAGTTGCGCCACCTCGGGTGACAGGCCGGGGCCACGATCCAGCACCTCGAAACACAATTGCTGCGGGTTGGCGCTGACATGCAGCTCCACCGCAGCCGGCGAAACATCAGCCGCGTTATTGAGCAGATTGTGCAAGGCTTTGGCAAGTGCCGCCTGAGTGCCGATCATCACATCTTCAATCGCCCGGGCATGGCATGCCAGCGCAATACCGGGGCGTAACAAGTGCCATTCGTCCAGCAAGCGGGCCAGCCATTGCTGCAAGGGCTGGGCACGCTGCGCCTCGGTCTGCACATCGGCACGGCCGCTGATTTCCGACAGCAGGCGTTTCATGCGTGCAATCTGCTCGGCCATCAACTGCAAGTCTGCAGCCGCTGGCTCGGGCAGCGCCGGATCGTGGCGCAATTCGTCGGTCAGCAAGGCCAGCGTGGCCAGCGGCGTGCCCAGCTCATGAGCGGTGGAAGCCGCCAGCGTGGCCAGCGACAGGATGTGTTCGTTGCGCATCGCCTTTTCGCGAGCCAGCTGCAATTGCCGATCGCGTTCACGAATCAGCTGCGCGGCCTGTGAAAGAAACCAGACAATCAGCCCGGCGGCAATCACAAACGTCAGCCACATGCCCAGCTGGTGCCCCCAGAACTGGTCGTGCCCAAAAGCATGCACATGCGGCAGCGGCACATGCCACACCATCAGCAGCGAATAACACACCACCGTCAGCAAAGTGGCGCCCAGCACCAGCGGCAACGGCAACAAGGCCGCAGCAATCGAAATCGGCAGCAGATAAAGCGAAACAAACGGATTGGCAGCGCCGCCGGCAAAATACAGCAGGCCGGTCAGTGCGAGAATATCCACCGTGATTTGTGCCAGCAGCACCAAGCCACCACCGGGGCGGGGCCAGGCCTGGCCCCGGTGCAACTGCCAGGCAGTCAGCAGATTGAACACGGCCAGCAACAGCACAATCGACAGCAGCGGCAACAATGGCAGCGCAATATCCAGCCACCAGACCGCTCCGCCAATGGTCAGCAACTGTCCGGCCAGTGCCAGCCAGCGCAGGCGGAACAACAAGCGCAGCGGCGCGGCGGATGAGGCTGAAGTAGAAAACAGTCGGTTTCGCATCGGCCGATGATACAAAAAAATCGGAGCCCACGGCCCCGCTTGGCAACATTGCTTGATCAAGATCAGTCAAGCTTGCGCAACAGCGCCCCCTGCCCCGGAACGGGCGTGCCGGCATCGGCAAAAAGCGATGCGGCAGCGCCGCTTACCTGACCGGATATCTGCCGATAAAGCCGGCATACAGCCGCGCACTGTCGGCAGCCTTTTCCAGCATGGGCGCATGGCCGACATTGGGCCAGATCACCGCCTCGACATGCGGCAAACCCTGCTTGAACACCTGTGCCGCACTCACATCGAGAATCTTGTCCTGATCACCCCACAACAACAGCGCCGGCATGGCCAGGCCTGGCAGCAGCGGCTCCAGCGGCGTGCGCCGGCCCCAGAACTGCTGATACATGCGCAGATACTCGCCACGGCGCGCCACCTGGGCATCAGCCAGGCTGTTCAGCAGAAAATCCGGGGCGTAGGGTGGATCAACAAACGCATCCTTGAAAATCTGCCGGTAATCCTCGCGGCTGGCGGCAATCAGCTTTGGCTCGCCGCGCTCCAGATAGGCGCGGGTATACGGGCTGGGGTTGGGCTGGCTGACGCCCGACGGCGCAAACAGGCCAAGTGTGGTTACCCGCTGCGGATAAGCAGCGGCATAACTGGCCGCCAGATTGCCGCCCATCGAATTACCCAGCAGATGAAAACGCGCCACGCCCAGCGCGCTGACAAACGCCTCCAGCCGTGGCACCTGGCTTGCCACATCGTAGACACCTTCGGGCAAATAGGTGCTGCGGCCAAAACCGGGCAGATCGGGCATGATGTAGCGATAGCCGCGCGGCATGTCGCCCACCATGCGCATCCACACCTCCTTGCTGGCGCCAAAGCCGTGCAGCAGCAACACCACTTCGCCTTCGCCCTTCTCGGCATACACCCAGTTGTGGTCGCCCACCTGCAGCGATTTTTCGCTCACCCCGGACAGGGTGCGCTCCACACTGTAGACACAATCCAGCGTTGCCTGACTGGCGCAACCGGCAACAAGCAAGGACAGGCTTAACAAGGCCACCCTCAGGCAACGGCCTCCTGCAAGCATCATGGCATTTCTCCTCGGTCATCATTGTTATTTGTGCCATGACTATGCCCCGCCACAGGCCGTGCGGCAAGCGGCTGACAGCAAAAAACAAAGCCCGCCAGAGGCGGGCCGGGCATGGATTTGCAGCGGGATCAGAAGCCGACTGTCACACCGATATTGGCCACTGGCCAGTATTTGAATGCCTTGACATCATCCTGCAGCTTTTGCTGCTCCTGCGCCACGCTGGAGCGGATTGCATCACAGGTTGCCGCTGGTGTGGTCGGGCCGCAGGATGCGGTCAGGCTAACCGAAGCGCCACCCTGAAACATCACGCCGAAATCAGCATAAAAGTTGATGCCGGTGCCAGATACCCGGCCAAAGCCGATGCCCAGATAAGGTGCAACGCTCTTGTCGCCCTTGAGCTGACCATTCAGCGTGCCGACGTCACTGGCGTTATAGGGCTTGCCATCAATCACGTAGACATTGCCATTTGGCACACCGGTTGCATCCACCTTGTTCTTGGCGTAAACCAACCCGCCGGAAATGCGGAACAGCGGGCCCAGGGGAGCAAAATCCAGCAAGGCGCTGGTGTTGGACAAGCTCAGCGTGCCGTCATAACTGATATCGCTATCGTCGAAGGTACGATCCAGTTTGCCGCCGCTGTAGCCAAACCGCGCCGACAGCGTGGGCATGATATCGAATGCGACATCCGCGCCAACCCCCGTGGTGCCAACCCGCGCCCCCACACCCGCAGCCTGCGCCCCCGACACAGCGGCCAGCAATGCGGCCCCCAGCAGAATCTTTTTCATGTGTTTTCCTTTTCTACATAAATCCGGCAAATCGCCCCCTGCAAGGCAGGTCACTCACTGCAGCCTAGCCAAGCCGCGCACGCCAGGCAAGCCGCAAGGCCCTGTCTTTGCTAAACTTGCAGCACTTTGTTGCAGCACCGCAAATTTCCCTTCTGATTTTTAGAGCCTGTCCCAGTAGGCTCATAACACAGCCGGATTGAGGAAGGCCGGCGCGCAGCGACCGGAGTGTACTTGAGTACATGAGGATCGCGAGCACCGCCCGACCGCAAGCTGGCAAGTTTGGAGCCTACTGGGATAGGCTCTTTATAGAAAAAAGACACCCACATGGCTCAATACGTAATGTCGATGCTCCGCGTGAGCAAAGTTGTG
>JAUPTR010000415.1 GCA_030917985.1 Pseudomonadota bacterium
CCTGCATTGTTATAGCTGATTACGCCATTCAACTTCACCCGCGTTGATGTGCTTAATGGAACCTTGGTGGCACGGAAATTGGCAACATCGTTACGAACATTGTTTAGCGAAAGCGCGTTGTTGGCAGAATTCGCCAAATCAGTTTCCGATATGCCGCACGACTGGTTTGCGCAGGTTGTGACGGCTGGATTGGAGAATTTCCCGACACGTGGCGAGATGTAGCTCATGATGGTGCCAAAGGTGCCGCTCTTGCCGTGGCCAAACGAATATGGGAACGCACCCTGACCACCCCCTTGAGCCTTGACCGTGGCTCGATCATGCATGCTGCCCATGTTGTGGCCAAGTTCATGCACCATGGTGTAGTCGGTGCAATAGCTGCTGCTGCCTCCCATGTCTCGCCCGTCACTGACAACGGATAAGGCATAGTTTGCATAGTATTTGATCGGGCTGCCATTGCTGCCGCCAATAAAGCCGACGCCGCAGGAAATCTGCTTTTTGGCAATGAGTGGGCGGATCAGCGTAACCATGTCAGCGCCAACGGTGTCACGCAGGCTTTTTATGCTCTTGAAGGCTTCGAGCTGTCCAATAAGTAAATCGTTGAGCGCTGTATTGTTGTTGTTTTCATCTGTGTATGAGAGTTGCTTGGCAGCTACCATCCTGATTTTCAGGTTGGCTCCACTGTCGATATAAGCCTGGTTCGAGAGCGCAATCAGATTGTCCAGCCTTACCGAAAGCCCGGCACCAAGGCGTTTTGCCAAGCCATCAGTAAATAGAACCATCAGGTCTACTGTACTGAAATTGCTTGTGTCCACAGATGTGCCTGCATTGGCCGTTGTCGTGCCGCCCGTACTGTTGCCGGCCGTGCGCGGGGCGCCCGCTGTTGCGGCGGCGATTACAGCCTGAGTTGGTGGAATCAGTGCATCTGGTTGATACGATAGATGCTCGGAGAGTCCAGAAGCTGCTACATCTACAAGCCATTGTTCGGAGCCATATGATTCGAGCTGAAATTCACCGTCAGGTGTCAGGATCCGGCCAAATGCGCCATCAACGCCATACGTCATGATGATTCGATAATCCGTGCCCCAATCTCGCAAGTAACCAATCCAGTTGGTGTTGCCACTTTCTGTCGCTTCGCTGCGCTCAAATACCACAGACATTCTGCCGACACCCGGAAGATTCAGCGCAACCTCGCTATTCGGAGCGACATTTACCAGTTCTGCAAGATTGAGGCTGATTGGATGTGCAACTTTAGCCGCTGTTTCGCCGGGAAAAGACTTCCGGCCATTCTTCGTGTTTTTAGCCACGGTAAAGATTGGAGCCAAGCCGTCCAGTTGGTTCTTGGTGTGATCCTTGCCTAAAACCGACACCCAATTGGCGCCGTTTGCATATCCCACAACCAGGCGTCCTGTCGGACCATCAATGAAACCAGACCAGCCGTGACCGTCAAACTTGAGGCTGGCGCGCATTGCCTTGTTGCCCGGAACGTAACCTTCCCAAAAGGCTGTCCCGTTAATGGTGCCTGTGGTGTGTTCGAAAACGATAGGATAGCTGCCGATAGATGGCAGGTTAAAATAAACAATATTGCCCGGTTTCTGGCTGAGCAGATATTTGGTATCCAGGTTGAGTGGTTTGGCTGATTCCTGGGTTTCAAGCTGCGGCAGTGTCGCCAGGTTTGCATTGATTGCGGCCGCTGGTAGTGAGATGCCCATTGCTCCGGTAGAGAGTAACAGTAGGGCGATGGGTTTCAGGCTTTTCACGGCAAGCTCCAGTGGTCTGTTCGCAGAAATAGAATATTAGTGGATTCTAATAAATTTAGGCGAATTGAATCTTGCTCATGACGTGAGCCGCAGCATAAATTTTATCTATTAGGCTTTGCTAATGTTTTTGAAAAGCGACCGACACGGTGGTGCGCAAGTGGTATGAGTCATGTTTACCATGGCTTGCCGAGAGAGTGGCTGCGTTACAAGCCTGGCAATTTGCCGTATATCGAACTCACCGACCGAATTTTGAGGGTGTGTGCTTATGCTGAGTTATGTGCCTGTTTTTCTTGTGCTTGGAAGTTGTGCGGGTTTTCTGGCCGGTTTGCTGGGTGTGGGCGGAGGGCTGATCATTGTGCCGGTGCTGGTGTTGGTTTTTGAGCATGCGAATGTTGCACCCGTACATGCGTTGCATCTTGCCTTGGGCACTTCTCTCGCCTCCATTCTCTTTACGTCCACTTCCAGCATTCGGGGTCATCACGCCAGATCGGCCGTTGACTGGCAGATCCTGCGTTCTATTTCCCCCGGTATCCTGATTGGAACTTATTCTGGAGCGATGCTAGCCAGCCGGATTCCCAGTATTGGACTAAAGTGGTTTTTTGTTGTGTTTGCCTGTGTGGTGAGCGTTCAGATGTTGATGAATGCCAAGCCAAAGCCAGAAAAAATCTTGCCTGGGGTTCTTGGCATGTTTGCCTGGGGGGCAATGATTGGTGTCGTATCGAGCATGGTGGGAATTGGCGGGGGGTCTTTGTCTGTACCGTTTTTGCTCTGGTGTAGTGTGCCTATCCACCGTGCTGTTGGCACTTCCGCTGCCATCGGTTTCCCGATTGCATTTGCTGGGGCAGTGGGATATGTCGTATCGGGGACTGGGGTCAGCGGCTTGCCTGATGGTGCGGTAGGATTTGTGTATATTCCTGCGTTGGCGGCCATTTCCCTGAGCAGCATGCTCACCGCCGGCTGGGGGGCGAGGGTTGCGCATGCTCTGCCCGTCATCAAGCTGAAACGCGCATTTGCCGGGTTATTATTGTTGATGGCGATCAAAATGCTGATGAGTCTGTTGTTGCAATAGCTGTTGCTGATTGTCGATGGCACTGTCCGTGCTCGTTACCCGCCTCTCTTTGCTAAGAAGGCGTTGATTTATTGACTGCGCGGGCGAATTGCTGCGTACCACAGGCAGGCAATTCGC
>JAUPTR010000416.1 GCA_030917985.1 Pseudomonadota bacterium
CACCATTGCCCGCTGGGATAGCCGCCGCATTGGCGCACGCACGCCAAGCAAGCTGATGGCAAAACTCAGCTTCGGCAGTTTCAATCTGCGTTTCCTGCCGGCACGCACCGCGTTCGACTGGCTGTCGCGCGATCCGGCGCAGGTAGATCTGTACATCAACGATCCGATGTGTGGCTTTGATTGCAGCGCCCAGCTGTGGGTGGATCTGTTTGGCGGCATCAGTGAATTCGAAGCGCAGGAAAAACACGCACAGCAACTGCCCGCCGGGTTGCCGGTGCTCGGCATTGTCGGCACCCACGATCCGGTGAGTATGGGCGGCCTGGGCATCAAGCAGGTGTGCAAGCTTTACCAGAAAGGTGGGCTACGCGATGTCAACGTCAAGCTGTACGACAAGGCACGCCACGACCTCACCAACGAGACCAATCGCCAGCAAGTGTTCGCAGATCTGGGCAGCTGGCTGAATCAGCGTTTCAGCAAGTCATTTGCCTTACCTGGTGTGAGTGGTGGCTTTGCCGAAGCCGGCATTCGCCAAGGCGACAATGCCAGCCTGCTACAGCCAATCACCACAGCATCCCGCTAACACTCCTCCCCTTCCGGCCTGCAAGCCGCACTGGATGTGCCTTGCAGGCCGGCCTGCAAGGCACGCCTGGATTGGGCTGCAGCCCCAGCACCAAATCTGGAATAATGCTGTATTTAATCCAGAGCTGAGGTGCTGCCACCCGGCAGCCGCAAATACATGGCCACCTACGCAATTGGCGACATCCAGGGCTGTTACGAGCCTCTGCAGCAACTGCTGCAACTGATCCAGTTCAACCCGCAACACGACACCTTGTGGCTGGCCGGTGATCTGGTCAACCGTGGCCCCGGATCGCTGGAGGTGCTGCGCTGGGCCTATCAGCATCGCGACAGCCTGCGCGTGGTGCTGGGCAATCATGATCTGCACCTGCTGGCGGTGGATGCCGGCCACGGCAAGTTGCATGACGAAGACACACTGCACGCGATTCTCGACGCCCCCGACAGGCCGATCCTGCTCGACTGGCTGCGCCGGCAGAAGCTGGTACATCGCGAAAATGGCTGGTTGATGGTGCACGCCGGGCTGCTGCCGCAATGGACGGCCGACGATGCCGAACGACTGGCACAGGAAGTGGAAAAACGTCTTCAGCGCGACGACTACCGTGATTTTCTCGCACATATGTACGGCAACAAGCCGCAGCGCTGGGATGAATCGCTGCACGGCAAAGACCGGCTGCGGCTGATTGTCAACGCCATGACGCGCATGCGGCTGGTGACGCGTGATGGCGATATCGACCTGAAATTCAAGGGTGAACTGGACAATGCTCCACCGGAATTGGTGGCCTGGTTCGACGCAGCCGGCCGCCGCTCGGCCGATACACCGATTGTCTGCGGCCACTGGTCGGCGCTGGGCCTGAAGCTCAGCGCAAATCTGAGTGCACTGGATTCCGGCTGTTTGTGGGGAGGGGATCTGACTGCACTAAGGCTGGAAGATCGACAGGTGCTACAGGTTTCTTGCCGGGCAATGGCAGGGACAAGGCGGTGGCAATAGTCATTTCGGCATGCTGGCACAGCTCGCGGCGGCTTTTGCCGCGGCAATTCACCGGCAGGCCAAAAATCAGCTCGGCATAAATTTCCGGCTGGCTGACGATGTTCCAGGTACATTGCAGCAAGGAGATTTCGCCGGCATAACTGGCAGCCAGATTCACCTTGCCGTCGGCGTCCAGATAACGCAGCGCCACCGGCAACACATCGGCGCCCGCCTCGATTGCCGGCTGGAACATCGAGGATTTGAACGGCTTCAGCGACAGACCGTCGGCAGTGGTGCCTTCCGGGAAAAACGCCAGGCAATCACCGTCGGTCAACGACTGACTGATGACCTTGGTGACGCGGGCGGTGTCGCGGCGTTTTTCACGCTCGATAAACAGGGTGCCGCCGTTCTTTACCATGTGGCCAATTACCGGCCATTCGCGGATTTCGGCCTTGGCGACAAAACGCGACACGACCACCGCATTCATCGCAAAAATATCCAGCCACGACACGTGATTGGCCACCAGCAAGGTATTCGGTGGATATAACTGATCCGGTCGCCCCACTACATGCAGGCGAATCTGCGCAATCCGCAGCAGCGAGGCCGACCACTGCTGGGTGGCACGCACTCTTTGCTGGCGCGAATAACGCGGGAACAGTACACCGGTGAGGACTACACCCCACAACAGGTGGCTAATCAGGCGCAACATGCGCCAGAGGCGAACGGGAATGGCGGTTTGTGTGCTCATTTTGGCAGTGTAACAAAGACAAAACGCCCTGATCAGTCAGGGCCAACCCAGTAGACTCCAAACTTGCTGGCTAGGAGTCGGACGGTGCTCGCAGTCCTCATGTACTTCAGTACACTCCGGCTGCTGCGCTCCGGCCTCCCCCAATCCAGCTGCGTTATGAGCCTACTGCGATGGCTCTACAGGGCGTCGCCATTGTACCTGCCACGGGCAAACAACAGCGTGGCGCTTGCAAAAACGTAGCTTCAGATCAATTCGGCAAACAATTGTTCACCAAAAAACCAGGTCAAGCCGCCATCGCCCCCATGAAATGTTTCATGTAACGCTTGTTCATGCGCGCCAGTGGCAACAGCAACAGCAAATCGGCGGTGTTGAAATCCGGATCCCAGGCCGGTTCGCCACAGACATAGGCGCCGACACGCAGATAGCCCTTGATCAGCGGCGGCAATGGCGCCTCCAGGCCTTGTTGTTCCAGCGCGCCAACCGGCAGCGGGCAACGCGGAAACACCCGCCATTCAATCGGCCCCTGATGTTTTTCGCCCACCTGACGGTAAATGCTGGCGGCAGCATGACCGCCGTCGGCCATGGAGATGCTGGCGCAACCGATCAGATAGTCGTAGCCATTTTTCAGCATGTATTCGGCCAAACCCGCCCACAGCAGGGTGATGGTGCCGCCATTGCGATAATCCGGATGCACGCAGGAGCGCCCCACCTCAACCATGCGCGGGCGCAGGTTGGCCAGGCGCGTCAGATCAAACTCGGATTCGGAATACAGGCTGCCGATACGCTTGGCCTGATGTGGCGGCAGGATGCGGTAAGTGCCCACCACTTCGTTCGTCACATCGTCGCGCACCAGCAAGTGGTCGCAATATGCGTCGAAAATATCGATATCCAGCCCGGCTTCGGGGGTGTTCAGGCGGGCGCCCATTTCATCGACGAAAACCCGGTAGCGCAGGCGCTGCGCCTCCTGGATTTGCTCTTTTCCGGTGGCAAGCGCCACGCTGAGTTTTCTTGCGGCATGATTCTGGGTGTCGGCCACGGTCTGCAACATCGTCATCCACCTCGTCTAGTTGATGAGGTGTAACGTTAATTTGCCAATGTGTAGCGCAGATGACGCAGTGATGACGTTTTGTTGACACCGGAACTCACCAGAATCGCGCACGACACAGCTATACTTGGCCATTCCATCCGACAGGACACACAATCATGCGCATGCTCAAGATGGTTGCGGCATTACTGGCAATCACGGCCAGCGGCATTACAACCGCCGGCAACCTGGTTCCGGCCCTGCCCGCAGTTAAACCGGCAGTCGTCTCGGTCGGCACCGAGCTACCGACCCGCAGCCCGCCAATATCGTTGCTAGGCAGCGGATTTGCCGTTGCCGACGGCCTGCATATCATCACCAACGCGCATGTGATTCCGCCGGTGCTGGATCACGACCGTCAGGAACGGGTTGGCATCATGATCATTCAGGGGCCCTTGAAGAAATTTCGCTACGCAAAAATCATGAGTATCGATCAGACCCATGATATTGCACTGCTAAAGCTGGAAGGCGAGCCATTGCCAGCACTGGAGCTGGCCGACTCGGATAGTTTGAAGGAGGGACAAAGTGTGGCCTTCACCGGCTTCCCGATCGGCATGGCCTTGCAGCAATTGGTTACCCACCGCGGCATGGTCTCGTCGATCGGCCCGATCGTGCTGCCAGCACTGCGCAGCCAGCAACTCGACGTTAAGATGGTGAAACGCCTGCGCGATCCATTCAACATCATCCAGCTGGATGCTACCGCCTACCCTGGCAATAGCGGCAGCGCGCTATATGATCCGGAGACCGGCAAGGTCTACGGCATTATCGACGCGGTTTACGTTAAGGCCACCAAGGAAAGCGCCATCACCCAGCCATCCGGCATCACCTATGCCATTCCGTCGAACTTCATTCACGAACTGCTGAAAAGCAGCGGCGTCAGCAGCAAATAAGCCAGGGGGCCGGCAAAGCCTAGCAGCCTGTCGGACTATTTCGCCATTCATGGGATAATTGCCCCCTGTCCAGCCAAACGATGACGAGAAATGAGCCGCTTCCATCCTG
>JAUPTR010000417.1 GCA_030917985.1 Pseudomonadota bacterium
CCGTGCCTGCAGATGTCCCTCCAGCTGCGCCACCCAGCGCGATACGGCAGAGGTGGATTGGCCGAGCCGGTCGGCGGCAGCGGCAAAACTGCCATGCTCCACCACTTTGCAGAACACGCGCATGGCTTCGAGTTTGTCCATTGGCATCACCTTTGCATTCAAACCGGGTATTGTTCAAATAAATAAAACAAACCATCATAATTAATCGTGTTTATCTTTGTATCTGGCTTAATTATGCTTCAGTCCAAGCACTGTTGTGATGTTTTTTCCCGCTAACTGTTACTGGAGGCACACAAGATGAAACTTTATTATTCCCCGGGTACCTGCTCGCTTTCGCCGCAAATAGCATTGTCTGAGGCGGGTATCGGCGTTGAGCTGGTGAAAGTGGATTTGAAGGCGAAAACCACGGCGGGTGGCGCCGATTATCTGGCGATCAACCCCAAGGGTTATGTGCCGGCGCTGCAGCTGGATAACAGCGAAGTGCTGACCGAAGGCCCGGCGCTGCTGCAATATATTGCCGATCTGGCACCGGCCAGCAACCTGGCGCCGGCCAACGGCACACTGGCCCGCACCCGCCTGCAGGAGACGCTGAACTTTATCTCCACCGAAATCCACAAGGGATTTTCGCCGCTGTTCAACCCGGCCGCACCGGCCGAATGGAAAACGGTGGTGCGCGATAACCTCGGCAAGCGGTTTGATTACCTGTCGACATGGCTGGACAAGCAGCCCTACCTGCAGGGCGAAACTTTCACCGTGGCCGACGGTTATCTGTTTACCGTGCTTGGCTGGTGCCGCTGGGTGGATATTGATCTGGGCAAGTGGCCGGTGTTGACTGCCTATTGCGCCCGCGTGGCCGAGCGGCCAAAGGTGCAAGCGGCGCTGGCAGCGCAGAAGGCTTGATCGGGCCACGGCCTGGCTGTTGCAGGTCGCACTTCAGTCCGACGCGGTGCATACGCTAAGCGACAGCGTTGGACTTCAGCCCAATCTGCAATACAACCGGCCTGCAAACCGCATCCACATTGGCCTGCAGCCCGGCCTGCAGGCCAATGCCAGCGCGGCCTGCAGGGCGGCGTTGGTCACACGGTTTCCATGTAGTACCCTCCCATTGCGCCCCGAGTTCAGGGGCGCTTTTTTTGATGGCGATGTATGAAATGTTTGCGTGATCTGTCCTTGTCGGCGCTGTCGGCCGGTTTTGTCACCGTGCTGGTGGGTTTTGCCAGCTCGGCAGTGATTGTGTTTCAGGCGGCGCATGCGCTGGGCGCCAGCCAGGCGCAGCTGGCTTCGTGGTTGTGGGCGCTGGGGCTGGGCATGGGTGGCACCTGTATCGTGCTGTCGCTGCGGTATCGCATGCCGATCAGCACCGCGTGGTCAACCGCTGGCGCGGCGATGCTGATTACATCGGTATCCGGCCTGAGCATGAACGAGGCGATTGGCGCGTTTCTGGTGTCGGCCTGCCTGATCATCGTCAGCGGGTTCAGTGGCTGGTTCGAGCGGGCGATCCAGCGTATTCCGCTGGCGCTGGCGGCGGGCATGATGTCTGGCGTATTGCTGCGTTTTGGTCTGAATGCATTTGTGGCGATGCAGACCGAGTTTGCCCTGAGTTTCGGCATGTTTGTGGTGTATCTGCTGGGCCGGCGCTGGTGGCCGCGTTATGCGGTGATTCTGGCCTTGCTGGCGGGTTTGCTGACGGCAGCCGGGCGTGGCATGTTGCATTTGCAGGCGATCACCGTGCAACTGGGTATGCCGGTGTTTACCATGCCGGCTTTTTCGTGGGCGGCGCTGATCGGCGTGGCGCTGCCGCTGTTCGTGGTGACCATGGCCTCGCAAAATGTACCGGGCATCGGCGTGTTGCGCGCTGCCGGTTATCGGCCGCCGGTGTCAAAACTGATAGGCTGGCTCGGGGTAGTCAACCTGCTGCTGGCGCCGTTTGGTGCGTATGCGCTGAACCTGTCGACCATCACCGCTGCCATTGTCACCGGGCCAGAGGCACACCCCGATCCGGACAAGCGATATATGGCCGGCGTGGCTGCTGGCGTGTTTTATACGCTGATGGGGCTGTTTGGCGCCACCGTGGCCGCCACGCTGCTGGCCTTGCCCAAAGAGCTGGTGTGGGCGATTGCCGGCTTTGCGCTGCTCGGCACCATCGGCAACGGCCTGCTTACCGCGCTTAATCATGAGCGCCACCGCGAGGCAGCACTGGTCACGTTTCTGGTCACCGCCTCCGGCATCACCCTGCTGGGCGTCGGCTCGGCTTTCTGGGGCTTGCTGGGCGGCGTGCTGGTACTGTTGCTGCTGCACGGCGGGCGCTGATCCTGCGCCACTGGCAGCCCTGCAAACCGCTCTGGGCGTGCCTTGTAGCCCGGTCTGCAAGCCAGTCTGGATGCGGCTTGCAGGCTATAGCCAACAAAGCGGGCAGGTCTTTCATCGCAATAAATGTGTTAATGCAAGGCCTGGCCACGGAGCGCTCGGGCTGACCTGCCGGCTGGCAGCGCCCGGCCATCAAGGCTAAGCTGACGGAGATTGCCGTGCGTCGTCGGCGCACTGCAAACCCAATCAGTGAGAGGTAACAATGAAACTGACACGAGCATTGCTGGAACAGGCGGCCCAGCGCGGGGTGATCGCGCACGAGCAGGTGGATGCGCTGTGGGCTTTTCTGGCGCAGCATTCGGCCGATACGCCGTCGTTTCGCGTCACGCATATCCTGTATTACCTCGGCGGCCTGATTGCGATTGGCGCCATGACGCTGTTCATGACCCTGGGCTGGGAGCAGTTTGGCGGCTGGGGGCTGTTTTTTATCGCCTTTGCCTATGCCGCCGCCGGGTTGTGGCTGACCGAATATTTTCTGCGGCGACAGCAGCTGGCGATTCCGGCCGGCATCACCGGCGCATTTGTGGTGGCGCTGGTGCCGCTGGCGTTGTATGGCCTGCAACTGGCCCTTGGCTGGTGGGCCGAAGGCCGGGTGTATCGCCAATATCACATCTACATCGACTGGCGCTGGCTGATGATGGAACTGGCCACGCTCGCCGCCGGCGCACTGATGTTATGGCGTTACCGGCTGCCGTTTCTGGTCATGCCGGTCGCGGTCACGCTCTGGTACATGAGCATGGACCTGACGCCGTTCCTGTTTGGTGACCTCGACCAAAGCTGGGAGCTGCGCCATTTTGTCTCGCTCTGGTTTGGCCTGCTGATGATCCTGCTGGCTTTCTGGATCGACCTGCGCACCCGCTCGCAGCGCGATTATCCGTTCTGGCTCTATCTGTTCGGCGTGCTCGCATTCTGGAGCGGCCTGTCGCTGATGCATTCAGACAGCGAGTGGAACAAGTTTGTCTATTTCTGCATCAACCTGCTGCTGATCGTGGTCGGCGCCGCGCTGTCGCGACGGGTGTTCGTGGTATTCGGCGGCATCGGCTCCGCCGCCTATGTCGGCCATCTGGCCTACTCGGTGTTCAAGGACAGCATGCTGTTTCCGTTCATCCTCACCGCCATCGGCCTCGCGGTGATTTATCTCGGCATCCTCTGGCAACGCCACGAACAAACCATCACCTCACGCCTGCGCGCCCACCTGCCCACACCGCTGCGCGAGCTGCTGGCGCGGCGTGATTGATGTTGTATTGGTTGGCCGGAAAGCTCGCTGCTATTGGACTGTTAACGCCGGAAGAGCAGGTAGAGTGAACAAAGGCTTCGGGTCTTGCATTAAGGTATTTGTTGCAATGAAAGACCTGACCCCAAATTCCAGAGAAGATCACTGTTATCAGGAGTGGCGATGTCGATCAATCCCATCCAGTTCCAAAAAGGTTTGTCCCTGGCCGAGTTCATGCAGCAGTATGGCCGGGAAGAGCAATGTGAAGCCGCGC
>JAUPTR010000418.1 GCA_030917985.1 Pseudomonadota bacterium
CGAGCACCTCAAACGCACATTGACCGGGATTGCCCCGCCTCCAACGGTCGGATTTCTCCAAAATAATGCTGACGGAATGGGGTAACTACGGTTTTTAGGATCATTTTTGTTGGCGCGATGCAGGGAACACGCACGCTGGACAGCCAGCTCAAGGCCGTAGCGCAGATGTTTGGCCTGCCGCGCTGGATGAAACTTACCGACGTCTATTTGCCGCATGTGGTGTCATATCTGTATCCCGGCTGGATCACTGCGCTCGGCACAGCCTGGAAAGTGGTGGTAATGGCAGAATTGCTGGCCACCAGCGATGGCATCGGCGCAGCACTGGCGGTCACCCGCAGCCATCTGGATACCGCGGCATCGATGGCGTGGATCATTGCGCTGGTGGGCAGCCTGCTGGCCATCGAATATCTGTTGCTGGAACCGGTCAAGCGCAGGGTCGAGTCCTGGCGGGAGTTTGCATCATCAAACAACTGAGTGTACGCGCACTATCACACCGTTTTGGCCATCAGCAGGTGCTGGATACCGTCAGTTTCGATCTGGCCGCCGGAGAAGCGGTGGCGCTGGTCGGGCCGTCCGGCTGCGGCAAGACCACCTTGCTGAATCTGGCAGCTGGCCTGCTGCAACCATGGGAAGGGCAGATCACCAGCCATTTTGTACGGCCAGCGATGATGTTCCAGCAGCCGCGACTGCTGCCGTGGCAACGCACCCGCGACAACATTGCCCTCGGCCTGAAAGCTGCCGGCCAGCCACGCGCCATGCGCCACGCAAGGGCCGGTGAGCTGGCGCTGCGCATGGGGCTGGCAGAAGACGATCTGGACAAATACCCCAGCGCCCTGTCAGGTGGCATGCAAAGCCGCGCCGCACTGGCGCGCGCACTCGCCGTCGAACCCGATCTACTGCTGCTGGACGAGGCATTTGCCGCACTGGATATCGGCCTGAAGAGCGAACTTTACCGGCTGCTGGCGAATGAACGTCAAAGCCGCAACTGCGCTGTACTGATGATCACGCACGACCTGATGGAAGCAATCCGCCTGGCAGACCGGATTCTGGTCATGGCCGGCAGCCCCGGCCGCATTGTTGCCGAGCACGCCATCAACACCCCGCTTGCCGCGCGTGACGAATCCTGGGTATTCAACCGCACAGCCGAATTCATCCGCTGGCCCGACATCCGTGCCGCATTTGTCCTGCCGGAGCTGCCATGAATATCGCTCGCCTGCTGCATGCCAGCCCCCCTGTCTGGTTGTGCCCCTTCAGAGCTTTTTTTCTGCTCACCGCGATACACGCGGCGCTGGGCATGGCCGCCTGGCTGGGCATGCTGGGCGGCCTGCTGCCTTTGCCCGCCGTGGCCGGCGGAGCCGTAGTGTGGCATGCCCACGAAATGCTGTTCGGCTTTGCCATGGCATCCATTGTTGGCTTTCTGCTGACGGCCGTGCCGGAATTTACCGGTACCGCACCGGTGGGCCGGGTGCGGCTGCAAGTCATGGCCGGCTTGTGGCTGGCCGGCCGGCTGGGCTTCACACTGTCGGGCTGGCTGAGCGCCTGGCCGGCCGCCATCGCTGATCTGACCTTGCTCGGCACCCTGCTGGCCAGTGTGGCGCAGCCGCTGTGGCAACAGCCGGATCGCCGGCATGTGGCATTCATCTACAATCTGTTGCTGCTGACACTGATTCACGGCGGCTTTTAT
This sequence comes from Pseudomonadota bacterium, assembly GCA_030917985.1. GTDB lineage: Bacteria > Pseudomonadota > Gammaproteobacteria > Burkholderiales > SCOH01 > CALMFQ01. Next base: position 1,685 of record JAUPTR010000418.1, read on the forward strand.
GCGGCACTGCTGGGCGGCAACGATCCACTGCCCTGGCTGCGGCTAAGTATCGGCGCACTGATGATGCTGATTGTTGTCGCGCTGTCACGCATTTCGATGCGGCTGGTGAACGATGCCATCCATGCCGACACCCCCAATTCCCCTGCCTATCTGGCTCGACCGCCAAGGCGCAATCTGGCGCTGTTTACCATTGCGGCCTACAGTACCGGCGAATTCCTGCTGCCCGGCAATGCCGTATGCGGCTGGCTGGCCCTGGCCGCTGCCGCCGGCATGCTCAACCTGCTCAACGACTGGCATGTAGGCCGTGCGCTGCTGCGACGCTGGGCACTGATCCCATATCTGGTGTATGTCAGCATTGCAGCCGGCTACAGCCTGATTGGCGCTCATAACCTGGCAGGGCTAGGCTCGGCCAGCACCGGAGAACATCTGCTGCTGATTGCAGCGCTCGGCCTGGCAGTGTGGATCGTCATGGCTGTTGCCGGCCGCATGCACAGCGGCTGGGGGCTGGATCAGCGGCGCTGGCTGCCTCTGGGCGCTGGCTTGCTGCTTGCCGGCGCCCTGCTGCGCGCAGTAAACGGCCCAAACTTCATCACCGGCGCCGCCCTGTTGTGGATCAGCGCCTGGGTGCTCTATCTGTGCTACTCCCTGCGCCCCCTTGCCGGCCCCCGCCCCGACTCGCTGGCTGGCTGCGCCGAGCCAGCCGCCCCTGCCGAAAGCGCAGCACAACGCCCCGCCTGCGGCGGAGCCTGACTGCGGGCACCCGTGTCAAGGTATGAAAGAAAACTCACGCTTGCGCCCCACACCGGCATCACCTCCTGAACGACCGGCAAGCGCCAGCTTCGCACGGGTGCTATCCGACAGACACGTTTATCAGCGTATCAGCGATTTACGCAGTTTGTTTTCCTGGAGACATGTTTCAGACACGACAAGCGCAGGCGATGATTTTGCCAGGAACGCTGGCATTCTCGCCGGAGCGGGACACACGGGGACATTACTTTTCAAGTGGAACGATTGGCCTGATCAGATCGACAGGTTTCCGGCTCTGATGCCGAAAACCATATAAGGATGGCGTCCCCACGGGGATTCGATCCCCGGTTACCGCCGTGAAAGGGCGATGTCCTAGGCCTCTAGACGATGGGGACGAGGCCGATTCGCGATTGCGAAAGAGGCGCGAATTCTATTCATTGGGCAAATGCTCGTCAAGCATTTTTTTCGGCAGGCTATCCACGGTTTCACAAACAATCTGCTGCTGCCGTGGCACCCGCTCCAGTTGCCAGTTGGCAATGGCCCAATCCAGCAAGGCCTGGCGCGACCAGTGCCGGGCTTCGGCAGGCACTGCCTGGCCGAGAAACAGCAAGGCCCGGTGCAGCAGTGGCACCGGCTGCTGCCGGTCTACTGCTCGGGCCAGGTTCTGCTTGCTGAGCTTCAGGCCCAGCTGATTAACCGCCAGCGGGATATGCGCGTAGGCCGGCTGCGCCAGCCCCAGCGCTTGCTGCAAATACAATTGCCGCGGGGTGGACAGCAGCAGATCGATGCCACGCACCACATCAGTTACGCCCTGCCAGGCATCATCCACCACCACTGCCAACTGATAAGAAAAACAAGCATCGGCACGGCGCAAGACAAAATCGCCGACCTGTTGCAGCAGATTCTGATTCAGCGGGCCCTGTATCCGGTCATCAAAGCCCTCCTCGCCTGCCACTAGCTTGATTCGTTCGGTGCGGCCGACCTTGCCGGGCGCCAAGCCGTTGCGGCAGGTGCCGGGGTAGACCGGACCTTCAATGCCCTGCTGCGCGGAATCGGCGATTTCCTTGCGGCTGCAGCCACACAGATAAGTCAGTCCGTGATCGCGCAGCTGCTGCAGCGCCGCCTGATATCGCTGCTGGCTATGCGGCTGATTCTGGTACAGCACCTCGCCATCCCACTCCAGGCCAAAATCCGCCAGCGTGCTGAGGATGTCCTGATCCAGCCCTGGCAGGCAACGCGTGAAGTCGATGTCCTCCATACGCACCAGCCAGCGCCCGCTGCTGGCACGCGCGTCGAGAAAACTCGCCAGTGCCGTTACCAGTGAGCCAAAATGCAGCGGGCCGGTAGGCGACGGGGCAAAGCGGCCGCAGTATTTATGCGCCAGGGAGGGACGATGGGCAGTCATTTGTCAGTAACACAAAAACACTTTCTGATAGAATTCGGGCATTACGATTTCCCGCTATTTTAGGAACAACCATGACCTACGTTGTAACCGAAGCCTGCGTTAAGTGTAAATACACCGACTGCGTGGATGTGTGCCCAGTGGATTGTTTCCGCGAAGGTCCAAATTTTCTGGTGATCGATCCGGACGAGTGTATCGACTGCACACTGTGTGTTGCAGAATGCCCGGTGGAAGCCATTTACGCCGAAGACGACGTGCCGGCCGATCAGCAGATGTATATCCAGCTGAATGCCGACCTGGCGAAACATCCAAACTGGACGCCGATTGTGGAAAGCAAGGAACCGCTGCCGGATCACGAGCAATGGGCAACGGTAAAAGGCAAGCTAGGCGAACTGGACCGCAACGGCGCCTGATCGAGAAACGCCAGAGCATAAAAAACGCCGCCCGATGCAGAATCGGGCGGCGTTTTTTATTGGCCTCAGCATGCCAGCGCTTGTTCCAGCACCTCGATGAAACGCGCATTTTCCTGTGGCAAGCCAATGCTCACCCGCAACGTGTTCGGCATTTTGTAACCTGCCAGCGGGCGCACAATCACGCCTTTTTCCAGCATGAAACGATTCATGCCTGCGGCATCCTGGCAATGGAAAGCAATGAAGTTGCCAAAGCTTGGGATATAGCTGACATCCAGGCGATCAAATGCGGCGATGATCTGCTGCATGCCGGCAGTATTGATTCTGACCGTTTCGGCCAGAAACTCTGCGTCGTCCAGTGCAGCAACCGCGGCAGCCTGGGCCAGCGAGTTGACGTTAAACGGCTGGCGTACCCGGTTCATCAAATCGGCAACCGGTGCCGACGTGATGGCAAAGCCAACACGCAGGCCGGCCAGGCCATAAGCTTTGGACAAGGTACGGCTGACAATCAGGTTGGGGAAACGACGTGTCAGCGCCACGCTGTCCAGCTGTAATTCGGCGGGCAGATATTCGGTGTAGGCTTCATCCAGCACCACCAGCACATTGGCCGGGCAAGACTGCATGAAACGCTCAACCTGATCGGCCGGGATCAAGGTGCCAGTCGGGTTATTGGGGTTGGCGATGAAGACGATCTTGGTATCGGGGCGGATTGCCGCCAGCATGGCCTCCAGATCGTGACCATATTCCACCGCCGGGGTTTCCACGCCGATTGCGCCTACCGCCTGCACGGCCAGCTGATACACGGCAAAGCTGTATTGCGAATAAACTGCGCTATCGCCCGGCGCCAGGAAAGTGCGGGCCACCAGCTCCAGTACATCGTTGGAGCCGTTGCCCAGCACAATCTGGTTCATTTCCACCTGATGTTTGCTGGCGACCTTGGCTTTCAGTGCAAAGCCGTTGCCATCGGGATAACGCGCCAGCTCATCCATTGCCGCAGCCATTGCCGCCTTGGCCTTGGGGCTGAGGCCCAGCGGGTTTTCGTTGGACGCAAGTTTGACGATGCTGCTTTCAGCCAGGCCCATTTCGCGGGCCAGTTCCGACGTCGGCTTGCCCGGCTGATAGGGGGCAATGCTGCGGATATATTCGGGGGCGAGTTGGGTCAGATCCATCAGATTTACTTTCAACAGTCTAGGTTCAGATGTTTTGCCATGCGCAGGCTGGCCGGCAATTGATAAGGCAGCAGTGCGGGAACGCGGGTTTCGACCAAGGTGCTGAAACCTGCCCGCAGATAAAAACGCACCGCACCGGGATTGCCGCTATCCACGTCGGTCAGCAGCAGAGAATAGCCCTGCTCTAGGGCTTCATCGGCGATATGACGCAACATTTGCGCCCCCAGCCCCGCTCCACGCTGCGCCGTTGAGACACAGAGTGTTCGCAAGTAATAAGCCGGGTCGGCTAGCCGCGGAAAAAGCAGCGCCAGTTGTGCCTCTCTTTGTTGCAGCTGATCCAGGCCGTCTCCCGCCAGCAGGCGCAACGCCCGTTGTGATTGCAATTCGAGATCAGGCTCGTGAATGGTGGGATAAGCGTAATACAAGGCGCGCACACCGTTGGCATCACGCAAAACCTGGCAATGTGTGGCGCTATAAGCCCCCTCGGGGTGGCACCACAGTGCCTGCAGCAGCCTCAGCGCGGCAGCCCGGTTGCCCAGCCAGAAATCGTAATAGGGCGGATCGGATTCATACAGCAGGCGGGCAGCCGCTTGAGCATCGTCGCTCTGCCCTGCGCAGAATGGCAAACGATAGCCGCTCATGCGCGGGCATTCGTATCAAGCGCGGTGGGCAGCTGCGCCGCCATCTGTTGCAGCAACAGTGGCACCGATGCGGAAATCAATGGCGCACGGGTATTGGCATGCAGAAAGCCATCGTCGGCAGCACGCTGCCACAAGGCACGGAATGGATCGAAATAACCGTCGACATCCAGCAGGCCTACCGGATAAGGATGAATGCCCAGTTGCGCCCAGGTGAGGATTTCGAACAGCTCATCATAGGTGCCAATGCCTCCAGGCAAGGCAATGAAACCCTGCGCCAGCGCTGCCATTCTGGCCTTGCGGCTATGCATCGAATCGACCACGATCAGCTCGCTCAAGCCGGCATGGGCCAGCTCACGCTCAACCATGAACGCCGGAATCACGCCCACCACGCGACCGCCGGCATCCAGTGCGGCCGTGGCCACTTCGCCCATCAGGCCGATATTACCCCCGCCGTACACCAGCGTAATACCCTGCTGTGCCAGGCCCTGCCCCAGCGCTACGGCGGCTTGGGTATAAGCAGCACGGTGGCCATGTTTGGCCCCGCAAAAAATGGCCAGCGACTGCATTTACACCACAGCAGCAGGATAGGAACCCAGCACCCGCAGCATCACTGCGTGCTCGCGCAAATCCTTCAATGCGGATTTGACCGGCTCGATATCATGGTGACCATCGATATCGACAAAGAATACGTATTCCCACGAGCCGCCCTTGGCGGGACGTGACTCGAACTTACTCATGCTGACCCCGTTTTTCGCCAGCGGCGCCAGCAGATCGTGCATGGCACCGGCCTGGTTCTTGGCAGTCATCAACAACGAGGTTTTGTCCTTGCCCGACGCAGGCGAATCCTGCTGGCCCAGCACCAGAAAGCGCGTCGTGTTGTTCGGCTCATCTTCGATATTGGTGGCCACCTTAGTCAGCTCATAACGTTCTGCAGCCGACTCGCCCGCAATCGCAGCGGCGGTTTCATCCAGCGATGCCAGACGCGCCGCTTCCGCGTTGCTGGTACAGGCAATCCGCTCAACCTGAGGCAGATTGGCATTCAGCCATTCATGGCACTGCCCCAGCGATTGTGAATGCGAATAAACCCGTTGTATGCCATCCAGCGACGGCGTTTTGCGCAGCAAGTGCTGATGAATACGCAGCACGACCTCGCCACAGACTTTCAGCGGGGTTTGCGTCATCAGATCCAGCGTGCGACCAACTGCACCTTCGGTGGAGTTTTCTACCGGCACCACGGCAAAATCTGACTGCCCGGCTTCGGTGGCGCGAAATACCTCGTCGATCGAGCGGCACGGCGACAACAATGCAGCGTGGCCGAAATGCTTGACTGCGGCAGATTCAGTAAAGGTACCCAGAGGGCCAAGAAACGCCACCTGCAGCGGGCGCTCCAAAGATAGACAGGCGGACATGATTTCGCGGAACAAACGCGCAGCCAGTTCATCCGGCAGCGGCCCACGATTCAGCTCCTTGATACGGCGCAGCACCTGCGCCTCGCGCTCGGGGCGATACATGACGCCCCCACCCTTGATTTCGCCGATCCGGCGTGCATGTTCGGCACGCGCATTGATCAGCTCAAGAATCTGCGCATCGATGGCGTCGATGGCATCACGATGTTGTTTCAGTTGTTCGTCGGACATTTCGCTAACAGGGTAGGAACAAATCAAAGGTCAGAGGATATCACGCTCGCATGTGCCGTTGTTGCCCGGGCACGCCGCAGCAGGCGCTTTCAGTCCATGCGGATCTGGCCGTTGGCACCGGTTCGCACCATCACCACTGCCGGTCCGAGACCAAAATCGAAGGAGCTGGGCAATTTATCGGTTTTTATCAGCGCCAACAGTCGCTGAAACTGGACGTCATCATCACATTTTAC
>JAUPTR010000419.1 GCA_030917985.1 Pseudomonadota bacterium
CGATCTAGAGCGTGATGCCGATTTCGTAAAAGCTCGATTGTGTAGCGCGGAGGACGCGGTAAGTTTGCTCACCGCACGCCCTCTCATCAATGTTTTTTTCCCTGTTTTGGCATCTATTTCTCATCCACTGTGCGGCATATCGGCTGCAAGTAAACAATATCTGTTAGGCCAAAATTTTGACGATGGCAATGGTGTCGACCCCCGGTGTCAGGATAGTTGTCGCGTCTTCTGATCGAGTAACTTGAAGGCCTGGGGGCGGGAAAGAAGAGAGGAATGGCGCGTTATTCATACGAGCGCAAGGCTGCTTTGTTGAAGAAGTTGCTCCCGCCAATCAACTTGTCGGTGGCGGAACTGGCGCGGCAGGAAGGGGTCTCGGAGCAGACGCTGTACAATTGGCGCAAGCAAGTGAAAGCAGAAGGGGCCGCTGTGCCGGGAGACAAGAAGTTAGCCGATGACTGGCCGGCCGAAGCCAAGTTTGCCATGGTGGTCGAAACCGCCACGCTGTCCGAGATCGAGCTGAGCGAATACTGCCGGCGCAAGGGGGTGTACCCGGAGCAGGTCAAGTCCTGGCGGCAAGCGTGCATAGCGGGGCAAACGTCGAGCCGCGAACAGAAGCAGGCTGAGCAGGCACGGGCCCGAGCCGACAAGAAGCGGATCAAGGTGCTGGAGAAAGAACTCAAGCGCAAAGAGAAGGCCCTGGCCGAAGCTGCGGCGCTGTTGGTGCTGCGAAAAAAGCTGAAGGCCTACCTGGAGGGCGACAGCGAGGCCGAATGACCTCGTTGCCGGCTAGGCAGCAACTCGTCAGTTTGTTTGAAGAGGCGCAGGCGGCCGGCGCCAGCAAAGCGGCCGCTAGCGCCGAGTTGGCGCTGTCATTGCGGACGATCCAGCGCTGGACCCGGGAAGACCTGGTGCGGGCCGATGCGCGCCCGACCGCCGAGCGACCGAATCCGGCCAATGCGTTGAGCCAGGTGGAGCGGGACGCCATCCTGGCGCTATGCAACAGCCCGGAGTACGCGAGTCTACCCCCGAGCCAGATCGTGCCGAGGCTGGCGGACAAGGGACAGTACGTCGCGTCGGAATCGACCCTGTACCGCATATTGCGTGCCGCCAATCAGCAGCATCGACGCGGACGCAGTCAGCCGCCGCAACGGCGGGCACCGCCGACCACACACATTGCGACGGCGGCCAACCAGGTGTGGTCGTGGGATATCACGTACTTGCCGTCGCCGGTGCGGGGCCAGTATTACTACCTGTACCTGATCGAAGACATTTACAGCCGCAAAGCGGTCGGTTGGGAGGTGTACGAGCAGGAGTGTGGCGCGCGGGCGGCCACGTTGTTGCAGCGGACAGTACTGAGCGAATCATGCTTGTACCAGCCGTTGGTGCTGCACTCGGACAACGGTGCGCCGATGAAGTCAACGACCCTGCTGAGCAAGATGTACGAGCTGGGGGTGACGCCATCACGCGGGCGTCCCAGGGTGAGCAACGACAATCCGTACTCGGAATCGTTGTTTCGCACGCTGAAATACTGCCCGCAGTGGCCAAAGGACGGCTTCGCCGATCTGGATGCGGCACGAGCCTGGGTCAGAGACTTCGTGCACTGGTACAACCATGAGCACCGGCATAGCCGGATCCAGTTCGTAACCCCAGCACAGCGGCATGTGGGTCAGGATGTCGAGATTCTGGCGAAGCGCGATGCGCTGTATCGGCAGGCCCGTGAAAACCGTCCGGAACGCTGGTCTCGCAACACGCGCAATTGGCAACCCAAAGGCGCCGTGGCGCTAAATCCTGAACGGGTGAAAATGCCACTGAGGCTGGCCGCCTAAAATACGGATGATGCGACAACTACGTTGACAAACACCGCGACAGCCGCGTTGCTGAACATTGCCCCTGCGGATCAGGGGGCAGACGGCGATGTTGAGCGAATCGGATTTTGGCCATCAACGAAATGGGAAGGAATGCGCGTCATGCCCCAGTTGTTGCAAACGATTTACGAAATTGCCGTGGAAAAAGGCCGCGATGTACTGTGCATTGTGTTTGGTGACCCACGTGTTCCTCCGCCCTATTACGAAGGATTGAATGTTCTCAATGACGAACTGATCGAGTGGCCAGACTGGCGAACCCACCCGACGCGCCAGCAAGTAGTCGACTGGCTGAAAATCAATGGTATCGCTTACCGCAAAACCGGGTTCCCCCAGGAAGGCTGGATCATCGAAGGCTATGGCGGGTCGTTGTATCTGGACGTACCCTTTGATACCAGCAATCCGGAATATCAAAAGCTGGCAGCTTTTCTAGAAAACCCGGATGGCAGTCAACGCCTGGTTGGCATGACATTCTGGGCAGTGTCGCTGGAGAGCGCACATCGGCATTTGAAGGAAATATCCCATTCGGGCGATTGACTTGCCCCCCCCTCCAGAGCCCAAGTTAGCTCAGCGTGATTTTCATGCCCACTCAGCGCCGGCAATCGCCTGTAACCCTTCCAGGGCGGACATGGGCAACGCAATCTGCTGGCGCCCACCGACCGCGCTGTCACGCGGGTTGATACGAATCAGGGCCCAGCCATGGCGTTCTCCAATACGGCGAATGCTGGGAATGGCTACGCCGGCGCCAAGTTCGATCACCAGCGGCCGTTTTACCTGACGGAGCCATTGTTCCAGCCGGGCTTGCTGCAGCTCGGTACGTACGCTGAGCCAATGCCAGTCGTTGAACATCAGAATGTTCGGGCGTGCGATTCCACCACAGTAGGGGCAACGCGGTAGCGGCGACATTAGGCGGCAGTTGTCGTGGTCAATCTGCAATGGTGCTGCATCTGCCGTCCAGATGTTGTGGCAACAGGGTTGCAGGCATTGCTGATGGTGAATCGATCCGTGAATCTCGACAATCCGGCCAACGTCAAAACCGGCTTTCTGAAACTGGC
>JAUPTR010000420.1 GCA_030917985.1 Pseudomonadota bacterium
CTCTTCCGATCTGGCCCAGTTTCGGCAACCGCTCAGACCTTGCTGCACGATGTAACTTTTGGCAACAAGGGTGACACCTACTGGTTGGCTACCTATACCCATGCGTTGCCGCAAGATTTTACTGCCACAGCATCGCTGGGCTGGTACACCTATGATAAGCAAGGTCGCGATATTGATTCCAAGGCGCTGTGTGTGAGCGCCGGCAAGGATGAGGGGTGTGCGGTTAGCAATGCCTTCCGTCATTTCATCGTTGGTGTCAGCAAGCCGTTTGGCAAAACCGGCGCAAGCTGGGGTATGCAGTACATCTTTGCAGGCAAGAACCGCTTCGATCAGCAGCAGGACAACCAACTGGTTGGCAGCCTGACCTACGCATTCTGATCCTGTTTGCCGGCCTGCGTGGTACAGCTGGGGCGCATCGCAAGATGCGCCCTTTTTGTTTTTTGCCGCAACCTGCGCCGAACTGCGATGAGGTAATGACTGGCTGCCCGTCTGGCTACGCGATCAGATTGAATTCGGGTGAGACAGGATGATGTCGCGTGATGCCTGTTGATGTAACAAGAGCTTTTACAATCAATCAGATGTTTTGCTTGTTGAGTCCAGGCGCAGCCTGCTGAAATCTCTTTAGAGATTGCAGTAAGCCAAGTCGAATTCGACATCCTGATCGTATTGGCGCGACTTGTCGCTGCCAACAATCGGGTGCAGGAAACGAACGTTGATCGCGTATTTGTTGGCAGATACTTCCGGTACACACAGATAGTGGTCATCCAGTGTCACCTTCAGCAATTGAAATACCTTGCCTCCAGACATTTGCTGGAAGGAGCCGGCCTTGGCGGTGTAATGGAATGTCTTGCCACTGTCGCGCAGCAGGCGCAGCACAATCGCCAGGCCTTCACGCACGGCCAGCATTGGTGCAGCCCATGATGCCAGATCGTTTTGCCGATGCTGCGACGAACTGCGTTGCCAGAAATAATAAGAGGGAACGTCGAATTCGCAGACGCCGCCGGGGATGCTGGTGCGCTGCTTGATTGCCATCAGCCAGTCGTTTTCACGTAGATACTGGCCGAAGCGGCCAACCATCTCCAGCAGTTTGGCAGAGGTCTGCTCGATTTCCTGCAGCACTGATTCCAGCGCGTCTTCAGCAATCTGTGGGTTGTTGCGCAGTGCTTCCAGAAGCTGTTTCTGGCGTTCAAGTTCCTGAATCAGGTCGGATTTGAGGTCGGCGCGGCTGGCAACATCGACGATTTCGAACAAGACCAGCAGGGCTGCGTGATGGTCATGAGCATCGGTTTTGGCTACGAAATAGGCAAAACGGGTGAACAAGTCCTCCAGCCGCAGCAAGGTGCGGATGCGTTCGTTCAGGGGGAATTCGTAGCTGATCACGTCAAAAGTGGTTTTTGGCCGGGGTTAAGGGTTAATTTTGCTGGATTATCCGGTATTTTACAAATGATCTGCTGCATGCTCATTGCTTTTTGCCTCTCTTGCCAATGCAACGTAGCGCTGATGCAACGCTTCAAGTTGCTGCTGAAGTGACTTCAGGTCTGCCGCATTGCTGACAACATCATCAGCTGATTGCAGGCGATCTCTGCGGCAGGCCTGGCGTGCCATGATGGCTTTGACCTCGGCTTCGCGCAGGCCGCTGCGTGCCATTGTACGGCTGATCTGCTGTTCTTCGGGTAGGTCGACCACCAGAGTACGGTCTATCAATTGCCGATAGGCGTCGGTTTCTACCAGTAGCGGAACCAGCAGCAGTGTGTAACAGCCCTGTGCCTGCCTTAGCTGGTGTTCTACCTGTTGCCGGATCAGTGGATGCAGTATCTGCTCCAGTCTACTTTTGGCGCTGTTGTCGCTGAATGCCAGTTGGCGCATGCGCACTCGATCCATGGCGCCTTGCGGGTTGATGAATTCTGCACCAAACGCCGCGACAATTGCTCCGATTGCGACACCGCCCGGTGCGGTCAGCTCATGGGCAATGTGGTCAGTATCTATGACAGCAGCGCCCTGTGCCTGAAGCAGTTCGGCAACGGTCGATTTGCCCGAACCAATTCCGCCGGTTACGCCAACCACCAGGCTCATTGCGCTTGTCCAAGGTACATTGCCGTCAGAACCGGGCCCCAGAGCATGGCAATCATGCCGGCAATCGCCAGGTAAGGGCCGAAGGCGAACGGGCTGCTCAGGCCGTGTTTGGCGCGAATGTTGATGATGATGCCGGCAATCACGCCAACCACCGACGACAGCAGAATCACCAGTGGCAGTGCCTGCCAGCCAAGCCAGGCGCCAATCGCTGCCAGCAATTTGAAATCGCCGTAGCCCATGCCTTCCTTGCCGCGAATCAGCTTGAACAGCCAGTAGACGCTCCAGAGTATCAGGTATCCAGCCATGGCGCCGATCACTGCATGTGACAGGGATACAAAGCTGCCGCTGATGTTGAATGCCAGGCCTAACCATAACAGGGGCAGCGTCAGGTCGTCCGGCAGTAGCTGGGTATCAAAATCGATGAAGGTCAGCGCAACCAGAATCCAGCAGAAAAACAGTGCACCAATCAGCTGTGGGCCATAACCGAAATGAAAGGCAATGTAGCCACTTAATACGCCGGTCAGGGCTTCTACCAGCGGATAGCGGGCGCTGATCGGGGTTTTGCATTGTTTGCACTTGCCCCCGAGGAGCAGGTAGCTGACTACGGGAATGTTTTCGCCGGCACTGATTTTGTGGCCACATTGCGGACACGCTGAACGCGGGACGACCAGGTTGTATTTGTTCTGTGGTGCCGGCTCTTCTCCGCGGGCGTAGGCGCATTCTGCCTGCCAGGCGCGTTCCAGCATGATCGGCATGCGATGGATTGCCACGTTGAGGAAACTACCCACAAGCATGCCAAGCAAGGTGACCACGGAGATTAAAAGGGTTGGGGAGGCCTGCAGGGTGGTCAACAAGTCCATGGAGTGATATTGGCTCTGAAAGAGTGAATAAAGGAAGTCTGAGTCAAATATCCGGCGGATGGAGTCATCCGCCGAATCTTGCCTTTAACCGATGGGGGTGTTTTAAACTGCCTGGCCCATTTTGAAAATCGGCAAATACATGGCAACAACCAGGCCACCAATCAGTGTACCCAGTACTACCATGATGATTGGCTCCATCAGGCTCGATAAAGACTCCACTGCTGTATCGACTTCTTCTTCGTAGAAGTCTGCAACCTTGCTCAGCATGGAGTCGAGTGCACCGGACTCTTCGCCGATCGAAACCATTTGCAGGACCATATTGGGGAACACTTCACTGTTTTGCATCGATACTGTCAGGCTGGTGCCGGTGCTTACTTCTGCCTGGATTTTCTTTGTCGCGTCGTGATAGACGGCATTGCCGGATGCGCCGGCTACAGAATCCAGTGCTTCAACCAGGGGCACACCAGCGGCAAACATGGTTGCAAGTGTCCGTGTCCAGCGCGATATCGTTGCTTTACGCACGATTTCGCCAAAAATCGGCGCGCGTAGTAAAAAGCGGTCGAATGCAACTTGCATGGCTCGGGAACGTTTTTTTGCTTCGAAGAAACCGTAAATCGAGCCGAATATGCTGCCGAATATGGCCCACCAATAACTGACGAAAAAATCCGAGAGATTCATCACGAATACGGTGGGTGCCGGCAAATCGGCACCAAAGTTCTGGAACAGATCCTTGAACGCCGGAATCACGAAAATCATGATCACTGCGGTAATCACAAATGCAGCAATGATCACCGCTGTTGGATAGAACATTGCCGATTTGATCTTGGCTTTAACCGCGAGAATCTTTTCCTTGTAGGTCGCCAGGCGGTCCAGCAGTGTATCGAGGATACCTGCCTGTTCACCCGCCTGTACCAGGTTGCAGAACAGGGCATCGAAATACAGCGGGAACTTTCGGAAGGCATTGGTCAGGCTGCTACCGGTTTCAACATCCCCTTTGATGTCGAACAGCAGTTTGGTTACGGCTGGATTGCTATGGCCTTTGGCTACAATGTCAAAAGCCTGCAGCAGTGGTACACCGGACCTCATCATGGTGGCCAGCTGACGGGTAAACAGGGCGATATCCTTTTCGGTGATTTTGGAACCAACGGACATCCGCTGCTTTTTGACTCTTGATACCTTGATTCCCTGGCGGCGTAACATGGCGTTGACCTGGGCCTCGCCACCTGCACGCATTTCACCTTTGACCCGTTTGCCAGCCTTGTCCGTGCCTTCCCAGGAGAAGATCTGTTCTTTGGAGGCTGCTTTTTTTTGTGCGACTGCCATCGACTACCTCTTTATTATTCGTTGGTGACGGCCTCAACCTCTTCCAGCGAGGTCAGACCTTGACGAACCTTTAGCAGGCCCGATTGCCGCAAATCGCGTACGCCTTCGCGTTTTGCCTGATCAGCAATGTCGATTGCGTTCCCATTGTTCATGATGATGCGCTGCATTTCCTCACTGACCGGCATTACCTGATAAATGCCAACCCGGCC
>JAUPTR010000421.1 GCA_030917985.1 Pseudomonadota bacterium
ACGTTCAAGGCAATGCTGATACCGTCTTGACCGGTTTGTGCGCTCAGCACTTCGTCTTCTACTGCAGTCATTTGTGCGAAAGCAGCACCCGATACGATAGCCAGAGCGGCCGACAGAACAATCTTCTTCATAATTAACTCCTCGTTTCAAATTTAATTTTTACTTCCCCATATACACTAAAGGCTGCAGCTATTTTTGCCGCCGATATGTCGTTTAGTGCATGTAATCTACTTTAGAGCTTTAACTCTTACATGTCAACCCATTTCGCATATATTCGCAGATCTGGCACACCCATTTGCTACGGAAGTGGCGTTCCAGCGTGAAAGTGCCGGGCGTGTAATCCAGCTTCTTGGCCACATCCTCGCCGATGCAGCGTAGCTGGCAGCCACATGCACAGGTAGTGGAATCGGGTTCGTAGTGAATCTCGGTGCGCGGCATATCGGCCGGCAAGGGCAGGCGTTTGGCCTGGTCCTTCGGTTTGGCGGATGCCGCTGACAGCTGAGTCCGCTCAGTTTCCATCGCTGCCAGATCGGTGTCGAGGGTGTCTTTGAACGACTGACGTTGTTCTACCGGCCAGTGTTCGGTTTTTGCACCAAAACGCCAGCGCTTGTGCAAGGCCAGTTCGTGGGTCAGTTGATCGATCCTGGTCTGGCGCCAGTGCAGTTCCTTGTCCTTGTCGGCCAGCCGCATCTCTTGTTCAATCAGCAGAACGCGTAGCTGATCAGCACTGAGTTGATTGAGATTGGCGGGTAAGGACATGCCAAACAACATGCCATCAGCCAATTGTTGCCACGGCAACCCCAGAACCAGCACATCGAATTACTGCAGGGTCAGCGTGACGGCTGCTTCACCGTCTTGCCAGTGAAACCGCCCCTGATGCAGCCAACGCTGTGCCAGCCAGATACCGTGACCATCGCGCAGAAGTACCTTCAGGCGGTTGCCGCGGCGGTTGGCGAACAGCCAGACATGGTGCGGCTGCGCCGCACCCATCTTCTGTACGACCCGCGCCAACAAACGATCAGGCCGGTACGCATGTCCACCGGTTCGGTGGCCAGCCACTACTGATCGCCCCGGATCACCGCAGCCAGCCCCGCAACCAGGCAGCACAGGCGTCGGCAGCTTGAACCGGCCACTCGACATGGGTGGCCGTGGTGTCGCGACGCACCTCAATCCGAATGGCGGGTGTATCGCGTTGCACCGGTGGCAGCGGCATGGGTAAAAATGCGGGCGCATCATTGAGAATCGGCTCAGCACAACGGGTTGGCAACGCCTCATTCCCGCATCCAGCGCCGCACTTGATTAGCATTGATGCCATGGGCTAACGCAACGCCCGCCACGGAAGCACCTGGCAAGCGTTGATCACGGTTTGGTTGAACAATTCGGTGTGTGTCCGCCGCCGGCGAACAGTGGGCTGGATGTCCATCGTAAAGTGTCCACTTAAAAATCAAGTGGGCACGATCTTCCTCGTTCTAGCGGAGACAGGGGAGATGGGTTGGCGAGGCGCTTACCCTCAAGCAGGCCATGGGCTGGCGGCGAACCAAGGAAAGGCTGGGCGAGGCCGCCAACGAACACATGATGAGGCTGGAGCAATCCCCGGAGCGTGTTGTTTCTATTTCCAAGACCCGATGGCCAAGTACGCAGCTGGTTAAAACTTCAGAGAGCCGGATCAACAGTCTCGGCGGGTGAGTTTTCTATTGCGCCCGAATTCAAGATCGGCAAAGCTGGTTTGCATTGGGCAGGATTTCAACAGGATGACGCTGCAGTCATTGCTGCCCATCTGCGGCAGCCATGTTCGGCGTTTTAGGGGGAATAAATCAGCGTCTCCCCAGAGCAGTTCAAGAAAAAAGCCTCCAAAATGGAGGCTATGCTATCGCAAAAAAAGAATCAGCTGCCCAGCATTGACTTCTTCAAATCATCCTGAACTGGCTTTTTACCCAGCCAGATTTTAAGCATTGCCGGGCCAATGTCCGGGCCACTAATGGTGTCTTTGGCCTGGCCATTGATGGTGATTTTTACGCCACCGTCAGCACCAATATCCAGAGCAATGCGGTCGTTTTCCCTGGCCTCTTTGACTGCCTTGAAAACGTTATCCAATTGGGCGATTTTTGGCTTCAGAGCTTCCATTTCAGGGCCGGTACTGTTGGCCGCAATCCCATCGTGAAACGCTTCCAGCATTTTATCAGCATCTACGTCACGCTTCATTACCAAAACAACACGACGAGCCTTCTTGTCCGCAACAATACCATCCGCATTGCTTGATTTTGCCGGCAGATACAAACCTGCGACATATACCTTTGCCAGGCCGAATTTGCTGCGTACACCAGCACCGTTCAGCAACAGATCGGAGCCACTCACGCTGACTTTGTCATCCAGCTTAACGCCGCTTACTTCCAGGGCAAATGCGCCAGCACTCAAGCCCAACATCGCTACCGTCGCGATCAGTTTTTTCATTTCCGCAGACTCTCCGTCGTTGAGATTTAAATTAACAAGCCCGCTTTGTTACCGTTGCACCGGCAACCAAGCGGGCTCGATTAGAGCAATGATTCTATATAGTTCTATGGCAATTGCATAGTTATTTTTTTACCAGCGGGCAGTTGCTCTGCGACAGTGGCTTGAATACGTTATCACCCTTCAAGGTACGCTTGATCTTCAGCAAATCCCAAGCTGCCTCGCCCTTTGATTCACCCGGCTTTTTCACTTCTACCAAATACATGTCATGCACCATGCGGCCATCTTCGCGAACATATCCGTCCTTGGCAAAAAAGTCGTTGACGCGTGTTGCTTTCATTTTTGCCATCACATCATCAGAGGTATCGCCACCGGCAGCCTGTACCGCTTTCAGGTAATGCAGAACAGCGGAATAAACGCCAGCTTGCGAGGATGTAGGCATCTTTTTCATCTGAGCATAAAACTTTTTCGACCATTCTCGTGTTTCGTTGTCACGATCCCAGTAAAAGCCGGTTGTAAATTTCATGCCTTGGGCCATGTCCAGGCCAAGGGCCTTGATGTCGGAATCAAATACAACCAGGCCAATCGGCTCTTGGGTTTCGGTGAACAAACCAAATTCGCGCGCCTGTTTTACTGCGTTGACAAAATCCCCGCCGGCCTGGGCAAAGACAATACCATTGGCGCCCTGTTCCTGGGCCTTGAGCAAATAGGGGGTAAAATCAGTCGATGATGCTGGCACCTTGATTGGCGGGAAGAAAATCTTGCCACCTTTCTTGCGAACCATATCGGCAGCAAAAAAGATATCTTTGGAAAATGCCTTATCGGTCTTGTCGCCGTAGTCGGTCACCATGATGGTATATGTCTTGATGCCGTCGGCCAGCAGCTCTTTCAAAGTGCCGTGCGAAATCGCATACGAGTCATAGACCCAGTCCAAGGTATAACGCGTACACTCTTCGTTGGTCAACGCCGAGGTTGCAGCACCCGTCTTGATTGCTATACGCTTCTGCTCTGCGGCGTATTTGGAAACGGCGGTTGCAACCTGGGAATTCATCAGCTCGACAACCATATCGACCTTGGTTCTGTCTTTTTCAAACCAACGCTTGGCAATTGCCAAGCTGGTGTCGACGTCGTTTTTATGATCATCAAAGATCACTTCAACGCGTTTGCCGTTTACCTTGCCGCCAAAATCCTTGACTGCCATCTGCGCAGCATAAACTGCACCGCGCCCGCCTACGTCGGCATAAACGCCAGACATGTCTGTCAACACGCCGATCTTGACCACATCGTCCGACACCCCTGCTGCCTGCCCGAATGGCGCGATTGCCAACGCAATCAAAGAAGCCAGAAGTTTGACGGAATTATTCTTCATCTGTTGTCCCTCACATTGAGTGATTGCCCGGCACCGGGTAGTTTAGCTTGTTCTTATATTAGCAGCTGATAGCGCAACAAGCCAAATCGACAAAATACTCTATTCGCCTTCAAAAAAAAGGGAAGACCAACGTCTTCCCTTCTTTATACAACAAACTGCTTAAATTACAGCGCCTGAATGATGCCGGCTGCGCCCATGCCGGTACCGATACACATGGTAATCATACCGTATTTGCCAGCCATGCCTTTACGACGCATACCGTGCAGCAGGGTTGCGGTACGGATCGCGCCTGTTGCGCCCAGCGGGTGACCCAGTGCAATCGCGCCACCCAGCGGATTGATCAGGCTGGTATCCAGATCCAGATCACGGATTACTGCCAGCGCTTGCGCTGCAAACGCTTCGTTCAGTTCCATCCAGGCGATATCACTCTTCGACAGGCCGGCAATCTTCAGTGCAGCCGGAATGGCTTCTTTCGGGCCGATACCCATGATCGCCGGCGGAACACCCTTAACAGCGAAGGAAATGAACTTGCCCAGCGGAGTCAGGTTGAACTGTTTCAGGATTTTTTCCGAAACCAGAATCACTGCACCCGCGCCATCCGACATCTGCGAGCTGTTACCAGCAGTTACGCTGCCTTTGGCGTCGAATACGGTCTTCAGCTTGGCCAAGCCTTCCAGAGTGGTGTCTGGACGCGGGCCTTCGTCATTGGTCAGGGTTTTCTTTACGTATTCAACTTCGCCAGTAGCCAGATTAGGGATACGGTAGGTCACGTCCAGCGGAGTAATTTCATCCTTGAATTCGCCTGCAGCGATGGCTGCAGCAGCGCGACGATGCGATTCAACTGCAAACGCATCCTGATCTGCGCGGGACACATTCCACTGCTGAGCAACTTTCTCTGCAGTCAGACCCATGCCGTAGGCGATAGCGAAGTTTTCGTCTTTGGCAAACACTTCCGGATTGATGGAAACCTTGTTACCCATCATCGGCACCATCGACATCGATTCTGCACCAGCAGCGATAACAACATCGGCCTCACCGGTACGGATACGGTCTGCAGCCATTTGTACCGCATTGATACCCGACGAACAGTAACGATTGATGGTTACGCCACCCACGGTGTTAGGCAGGCCGGCCAGCAGCACGCCGATACGCGCCATGTTCAGGCCCTGCTCCGCTTCCGGGAAAGCACAACCGACAACACAGTCTTCGATCAGGTTAACGTCCAGTGCCGGCACCTGGGCCAGGGCCCCCTTGATAACGTGGGCCAGCATGTCATCCGGACGCACGTTGCGCATCATCCCGCGCGGCGCTTTACCGACCGGAGTACGGGTCGTCGCTACGATGTAAGCTTCTTGAACTTGCTTGGTCATTTAAACAATCTCCAAATTCAGTGTCTGTACAACAAACCTTGGTTTATTCCTCCACCGCACAGCAGCGGAGGTTCACGTGAGCATCCGTTATTAGTTGCGGAGCGGTTTGTTGTTTTGCAGCATGTAGAAGATCCGTTCTTGCGATTTCGGGTTCTTCAGCAGGCTGATAAAGGCTTTGCGCTCCAGATCCAGCAACCACTGTTCATCAACCAGTGTGCCAGGCTCAACGTCACCACCAGTCATCACGTCAGCGATGGTTGCTGCGATGTGGTAATCGTGAGCAGAAATGAAGTTGCCTTCTTTCATGTTGGTCAGCTGACCGCGAATCGATGCTGCGCCTGCACGGCCGGCAACCGGAATCGCTTTCAGCTTCAACGGCGGACGGTAGCCCGCTTCAGCCATGGCGATAACCTGCGACTTGGCAACGTGCAGCAACTCGAACTCGTTGAATACGACCAGATCGGTATTGCGCAGGAAACCGATTTCCTGACCTTCCTGAGCCGAAGTCCCCACCTTGGCAGTTGCGATTGCCAGGAAATAGTCCTTCAGTGCAGCGAATACGTCGCCTTTGGACTCTTGAGCCGCACGAACTGCGAATTCTTTACAGCCACCGCCACCTGGCAGCAGGCCCACGCCCACTTCAACCAGACCGATATAGGTCTCCAGATGTGCGACGATCTTGTCGCAGTGCATCGCGAATTCGCAGCCACCGCCGAATACGTAGTTCTTGGTTGCGGCAACAGTCGGGATGTTGCTGTAACGCAGACGCATCGACGTCGCCTGGAATGCCTTGACCGACTCATCGATCACATCCCACTGGCCAGCCATGAACGACGGGCCCATTGCCATCAGATCAGCGCCAACCGAGAACGGATCTTCGGTTTGCCAGATGACCAGACCTTTGTAGCCTGCCTCAGCAATGTCGATTGCCTTGTTGACGGCTTCAATCACAGTCGGGCCAATTGCATGCATCTTCGACTTGAAGGAGATGATCAGAACACCATCACCTTGAGTCCAGACACGTGCGCCATCGTTCTCGTAAACGGTTTCGCCGTATACCGGAGCAGCTTCGCCGATCAGGCGAGCCGGGAACAGCTGACGCTGGTAAACCGGCAGAGTCGAGCGCGGCACCATGGCATTTTTAGCCGGGCTGAACGAACCTTCAGCGCTGTGCAGCGCATCACGCTCGAAGACCCAGGCCGGCAGTGCGGCGTTGGCGATGGTTTTACCGGCTTCGATGTCAGCCTTAACCCACTCGGCAACGGTCTTCAGACCCGCAGCCTGCCAGGTTTCAAACGGACCTTCGCTCCAGCCGAAACCCCAGCGAATGGCCAGGTCAACGTCACGCGCATTGTCAGCGATGTCAGCCAGATGAACGGCGATGTAGTGGAACACGTCACAGAAAGTTGCCCACAGGAATTGAGCCTGCGGATGGCTCGACTCACGCAGTGCTTTCAGCTTGGCGGCAACATCCTTGTTCTTGAGGATTTCCTTGACGCTGTCGTCACCTTTTACGCCGGTTTCAACGTAAGTGCCGGCCTTCGGATCCAGAACCAGTTTTGTCTTGCCATCACGCTTGTAGATACCAGCCTTGGTTTTCTGACCCAGCGCACCCGCTTCGATCAGTTTAGTCAACCATTCCGGGGATTTGAACAGTGGATGCCACGGGTCATTCGGCAGGGTGTCCTGCATGGTTTTAACCACGTGAGCAAAAGTATCCAGGCCCACCACGTCAGCAGTGCGGAAGGTGGCCGATTTCGGGCGACCCAGCCGCGGACCAGTCAGATCGTCAACCACGTCAAAGCGGATGCCGAATTTGTCTGCGTTGTGGATGCAAGCCAGCATCGAGAATACGCCGATGCGGTTAGCAACGAAGTTCGGGGTATCTTTGGCGCGTACCACACCTTTACCCAGCGTGGTCACCAGGAATTCTTCCAGCTGATCCAGCATGACCGCTTCGGAAGTCGCACACGGGATGATTTCAACCAAGTGCATGTAACGCGGAGGGTTGAAGAAATGGATCCCGCAGAAACGGCTGCGCATCGACTCCGGACAACCTTCAGCCAGCGTGTTGATCGACAGGCCGGAGGTGTTGGTTGCGAAAATTGCATTAGTACCCAGGAACGGGGCAACTTTCTTGAACAGATCCAGTTTCCAGTCCATGCGTTCCGCGATCGCTTCAATCACGATATCGCATTCGCGCAACAGTTCCAGGTTCTGATCGTAGTTAGCCGCTGTAATGAAATCGGCTTTCTCTTTGCGACCAACCGGGGACGGCTTCAGTTTTTTCAGGTTGTCGATCGCTTTGAGGACGATACCATTCGGGTTGCCTTCTTTCGCCGGCAGATCGAACAATACTACCTCAACATTGGCGTTGGCCAAATGTGCGGCAATCTGTGCACCCATCACACCGGCACCCAGAACGGCCACCTTGCGAACCACAAATTTCGGAGTCTGAGACATAGCTTCCTCAAGGGGTTAATTAAAACAACGTGAAGCGTGCGCGAAGCACAACCTCATGTACCAGCGGACGTGCGTCCTAACTTTTTCAAATTAAACAAATTCATTGCCTTGAAGCACAAGGCACTAGCAGCTGAATTCAATGGTGCAGCATATCACAGCAGCAGATCGCGGCGTTGTATGGCAAAAGCCGTTAACAACCACAATCCAGAGGCATTTCGCGAGCCTTGCCATCCTTGCCGACAGCGACATAAGTCAACATCGCTTCGGTGACTTTGACACACTGCAACAGATCAGGGTGTCGCTGTGCGAATACTTCGACCTTCACCGTGACAGAGGTCTTGCCAACACGCAAACGCTCGGCGTAATAACTGACCAGATCACCCACATAAACCGGTTGATGAAACTGGAAGGCATTCACCGCCACGGTATTGACCGCACCCTGGGCACAACGTTGCGCCTCGATACTACCGGCCAGGTCACATTGCATCATCATCCAGCCACCATAAATTGCACCATCTGCATTGGTATCCGCAGGCATCGGCATGATACGCATAATGGGCTGGCGATCATCCGGCAGCGAATTAATATCCAGTTCAGTCATCTCGGAACTCTTGCAGCCAAACAGCTGCGCTTGCCTAAACCAGAGCATTCTAGCCTGCTTTGCACACAGGCAAAACAGGGAGAAGCCCTATCACTCATGCGACTCATCACCGGCATCAAGCAGGACGGTTTGGGGCGGTCAATCCCGCAACCACAAACGGAACCAGATGCTTGACGATCTCCTGGGGATCGCGGGCGCCCGGAACATTGTTCTGTGACAGCAAACGGGCGACATCATTACCGGCAAAAGCATAAAAAATTGTGCCCATCGCGAACTGCAAGCGCCACGAAACCTCATGCGACCCGAGATGCGGCAAGGCTTTGACCAGAGCAGCACGGTAGGCTTCCAGCACATCTGAATACAAACGCGGCAACATGTCGCGCAAAGAGTCGTGTGGCTCGGCAAACACCCTGGACATCAGGCGGATAAAAATAATCCCGCCACGAGCAGGATCTTTGGCCAAGCGGATCGCGGGGCGCAAGTACGCCGCGACGATGCTGTCTACCGAGAGGCCATGCGGTGCGTCAATCAAAGCCTGACGCAACTCTTCAATGCACTCCTGATTATAAGGTGCCAGCCGACGGGAAATGACCCCCTGAAACAGCACCTCTTTCGAGCCAAAGTGATAATTTACGGCAGCAAGGTTAACCGCAGCCCGCTGCGTAATCATGCGCAGCGAAGTCGCCTCGAAACCGTGCTCGACGAACAGAACCTCTGCAGCATCCAGAATGCGCGTTGCAGTGTCCTTGCCATTATCTGTAAACGACATGTTTTCTGAGTTGGCCCACAAATCAAACGATTGTTTGAAACATACGTTTGGCGCCAATAATTGTCAACAGCTTTTCATGATGCGACGCAACATCAGGCAAAAGCCATTAAAGTCATTCAAGTACCGTGCTCAACTGAAAACACGCCTTATAATCGATGCTCGGCTTGAAAAAGGATGGGCGCATGCGGGTGGCAGTACTTGGGGCAGGGGTCGTTGGCGTAACCAGCGCCTGGTTTTTATCGCGTGCCGGATATCAAGTCAGCGTTATCGAGCGGCAACCCGCCAGCGCCATGGAAACCAGTTTTGCCAACGGAGGGCAAATTTCTGTCAGCCAGGCAGAACCATGGGCCAACCCGGACGCACTGCACAAGATCATCAAATGGCTTGGGCGGGAAGATGCGCCACTGTTGTTCCGCCTTCAGAAAGACCCACAACAGTGGTTATGGGGCTTACGTTTTTTGCGCGAATGCACTCATGCTCGCCATACACGCAATCTGCGTCACCTGGTAAACCTCGGGCTGTTCAGCCGCGCCATGTTGCAAGACTTGCGACAACAACTGGATTTGCAATATCAACAGCAGCAGCAAGGTATTCTGCAACTACACAGTGATCCGCGCGAGTACCAAAACGCCTGCAAGGCAGCAGCAATCATGGCAGAGCAAGGATGCCAGCGGATTGAGTTAAGTCTGCAACAGGCGACCCAAATTGAGCCCGCACTGGCACACAGCGTACTGCCTTTGTGTGGCGCTATCTACAGCCCGGATGATGAATCCGGTGACGCACACCAATTTACGCAAGCGCTGACCGGATATGCACAGCGGGCCGGAGTCTCATTTCTGTTCGGTCAGCACATCAAGCGCATTAACTACAGTCACAACGCAATCAGTCATATTGAGATCGAAGACGAACAGGGGCAAATACAGATAATCAAAGCGGACGCCTATGTCATGGCTGCCGGCAGCTACAGCCCATTACTGCTGAGAACAATCGGCATTCACTTGCCAATATATCCGGCAAAAGGATATTCCTTGACCATCCC
Source organism: Pseudomonadota bacterium (assembly GCA_030917985.1). Classification (GTDB taxonomy): domain Bacteria; phylum Pseudomonadota; class Gammaproteobacteria; order Burkholderiales; family SCOH01; genus CALMFQ01. Next base: position 10,060 of record JAUPTR010000421.1, read on the forward strand.
ATTAAGGGATGAAGATATTGCGCCACTCATCAGCATCACCGATGAAAGCCACAAACTGGTTTTCTCGCGACTGGGAGATCGATTGCGCGTGGCCGGCACCGCCGAGCTTGCCGGCTATAACACCGAGATCAACACGCAACGCTGCGCAGCAATTCATGCACGCTGTCGCAGCCTGTTTCCGCGACTTATCGGCCAGGCAGCTCCACAAGCATGGGCGGGCCTGAGACCGGCAACACCGAACAACATGCCCTTTATCGGCCGTAGCCGTTATCGCAACCTTTACCTGAATACAGGGCACGGAACACTTGGCTGGACCCAAAGCTGCGGCTCGGCGGCAGCATTGGCACAGATAATGACGGGTAAAACACCAGAAATCGATTTTCCATTTCTTTGTGCGGCTGACTGACACTTCGCTGCGGGATTGTCACAAATGATCCAGCCTGTCGATCACATTACAGTTAACAAACAAGGAGGCATCCTCAAACTGCACAACGCTCCGTCGCAACAGCTGCTGCCAGGCACGCAGAGAACGCTGCCCGTCTCCCCAGGTGCGGCATAAAGCCTGCAAGGCAGTCTGGGTGCGGCATACGGCGATACTGTGGTGAATGCGCTCGGCATCGGCAGCAATGCACACATCCACATCCGACTGCAACAGACACTGGAGCAAACGCGGCAATACAACGCCCCCCAAGCGAGGCACATCACAGGGAACGAGCACAACATACTCGTCTGTCACATATGGCATGGTTGCCATCAGGCCGGCCAGCGGCCCATCAAAACCAGCCCGTCCGTCAGCAACAACCTTATGCCCATACCGCTGGTAGATTTCCAGGTTGCGATTGGCACTGATCAGGATATTCGCGCAAACACCACCGAGCGCATCCAGCATCAACTCAACCATTGGCCGTCCGGCAAACAGCTGCAGCCCCTTGTCGAGCCCCCCCATGCGCCGCCCCTCTCCACCGGCCAACAGAATACCCGTTACGGACTCAGTCACAACGGAATGACCTGCTGTACATCTTTTATGTAGAGACGAAAGCGCTCACGACGGTCACCTGGCCGCCCCCCACTCCAGATTTTGCGCCAATTACCGTCAGGTGCAATTTCATCTCCCCCTCCTTGAACCAGCAGATAGGAGCACTGGGCATCTGCATTTTTGTGCAAGCGCAGCGGTGCATGATAAGCAAACAAGGCCAGTTGCTGAATTGCCACCCCGGATGAGGCAACACAGTCATACTGCTCGGGCAGGGCAGCCTGCAACTGCAGCGCGGTGCTTCGATACGCGCGAACCCAGTCAATACCGGGCAACCACAACAACATCAGCAATGCCCAACCCAGCGTAACACCCGCAGCCCAACTGGTCACCGCCTGACGACCACGCTGGCGCCTGCGGCTCACAGCCCAGATCCATGCCATGGTAAGCAACATTGCCAGCAGCACTGCCACAGACTGCAATTCAGCCTCAAACCCGGGAGCAACTTTGTCACCCCGGGCTGCCAATCGCGCCGGAATACCAAACACTGCGGCACTCCAGGCTATCCAAATGTATATTGCCAACGAACCGAACGCCATAATGCCAAACCAGTTCAGCGCAGCAGCTGCGCCACGCCGCAAACGATCCACTCCGGCGCCCGCAAGAAACGCGAAAGGAATCAGCAAAGGCAGTGCATACCCTTCACGAGGCAGCGGCGAAAACATCATGGCCGGCAGCATCAAACCCAGCACCAGCAGGGGAAACTGAATGTGTGGCTTGGCATACCCCAGCAAACGCGCGTCCCACAAAGTCCATGCAGCCAAAGGCAATGCTGGCCAGGCAAACCAAGGCAGAATACTCAGGTAATACCAGATTTCGCGCAGCAGCCCAAACTCCCCATAGCCCTGAAAGCGCACTGTTGCGCCCTGCAGCCACCACTGAACAAACAACTCCGGAGACGATTTCCATAACCAGAGCGGCCACAGCACCAGCCATGGCAGGGCAAGCAGGCCACCAAGCACGAGCGTCATCAGGTATTCCCGGGTACGCCAGTAACGAAAAAACACAGGCAACAATATGGCAACCAATGCCAGCATCGTCGGCTCGAACAATGAGGCGCTCGCGCCTGCCAAGCCAATACCAACGCCCAATGCAAGGCCCGCGATGCCAGGCAGGCGCAACGCCAGCACCATACCGTAAAAAGCCAAGGCAAAGCCGCACAGGGTAGCAACTTCGCTGCTCAGTGCATGGCCACGAACAACCAGTCCGAAACAACCGATCAGCACAATCACAACGACACGACCCAAACGCCGCCCCAGCAACTCGCGCGCGGCACCACCACAAAACGTAAGAGTCAGCGCAACAAACATGCCGGTAGCCAAGCGAGCGGCGTCATGCACGGCAAGCCAATGTGGCGCCAGCACCTTGGCAAACAATGCAGCAACCTGGTAATAGAAAGGCGAACGATCCAGCATCGGCTCACCCAGCAAGGTTGGCATCAGCCAATTGCCGCTCTTCAACATCGCGTCAATTATGGCGATGGCTGCGGGTTCATCCGGCTTCCAGGGATTGTGGCCAATCAAACCCGGCAACACCCAGATCACGCACAACAAAAACAACAACCATGGGCGCTCGGTGGGTTTAACCGGCTGAATCTCGGAGGGCGGCGAATAGGTGAGCATGCAAGCGGGTTCGCAAAAGAAAGGTCTACAGAATTATAAAGCGCAGCAAAAACAAAAGGCAGCCGAAGCTGCCTTTTGTCACCAAATGCGTCAGCTTATTTGCTGAGCATCGAATATTTCTGGCGGAATTTATCAATACGGCCAGCGGTGTCGAGAATCTTTTGTTTGCCGGTGTAGAACGGATGGCAAGCAGCGCAAACCTCAACATGCAGATTCTTGTTCATGGTCGAACCAGTCTGGAACGTGTTACCGCAGGAGCAGGTAACAGTGATTTCCTGGTAATCCGGGTGAATACCTTGTTTCATAATTTCCTCAACTATCGGGCCTAGGGGTTTTGCCTAGACTGCGTTTAAAACGTGCGATTATCACCAACTATGCAGGCTTTGGCAAGCCTTGGCTCAGATTGCGACAGCACATTCAATTGATCAACCGCGACGCATCGAATCAAAGAAGGCAGCGTTATTCTTGGTACCCTTGATCTTGTCGAGCAGGAATTCCATCGCCTCCAGATCATCCATCGGATACAGCAGCTTGCGCAAAATCCAGATTTTCTGCAGAAGCTCGGGCTGAATCAGCAACTCTTCGCGGCGCGTACCGGAACGATTAACGTTAATTGCCGGATACAGGCGCTTCTCTGCCATACGGCGATCCAGATGGATCTCCATATTGCCGGTACCCTTGAATTCTTCGTAAATCACATCATCCATACGCGAACCGGTGTCGATCAACGCTGTGGCGATGATGGTCAGCGAACCACCCTCTTCGATATTACGTGCAGCACCGAAGAAACGTTTTGGCCGCTGCAGCGCGTTGGCATCCACACCACCGGTCAGCACCTTGCCGGAAGCGGGTACCACGGTGTTGTAAGCGCGTGCCAGACGGGTAATCGAATCGAGCAGAATCACCACGTCTTTCTTGTGCTCAACCAGGCGCTTGGCCTTTTCGATCACCATTTCGGCAACCT
>JAUPTR010000053.1 GCA_030917985.1 Pseudomonadota bacterium
ACCGGGGTATTCGTGATTGGCATCAGCAACCCGGCGCAGGCGGCCGAGATTGCCCGGCATATCGACGGCGAATTCCGTAATTCGCTGGCGGAAACCCTCACCGAAACCGAAAAAGCCTTCCAGCTGAGTTTTGTGGCAATGACTGAAGCCATTGTCGTCGCCATCGAGGCGGTCGCTTACGTGGTGATCCTGATTATCATGGCGGTGATGGCCAATACCATGGCCATGGCCGCACGCGAGCGCAGCGGCGAATATGCCACGCTCAAGGCACTCGGGTTTGCGCCGGTGGTAGTCAGCTGGCTGATTGTTGCCGAATCGCTGTTACTGGCGCTGATTGGCGGCAGCATCGGCATCACGCTCACCTTCCCGGCCACCGCCAGCTTCGGGCAGGCGCTGGACAACATATTCCCGGTGTTCAATGTCACTACCGCCACTTTATGGCTGCAAGCCGGCGCGGCATTACTGGTGGGAGTGATCGCCGCCATCGTGCCGGCAATCCAGGCAGCAAGGGTTAACATTGTTAACGGCCTGCGTGCCGTGGGGTGAAATTTGTTTCATATCAGCAAACCCCGTCAAACAGATATCTCCCTGCCGATCAAGGGTCAATAAATCCATACAAAACAACTGAATAATGACTCAAATATATTCATTGGCTTTTCATTAAATGCTGATAGAATCTGCGCCAATTCAAATAAGCAGGCTAAACCCGGATTTAGAGCTTGGCGCGGACCGCCTGATGTTCTTTACTGGTAGAAAGCAGGATCAAGGAGACAAAATGGCTTGGATTAAATCAGTAGCAGCAGCAATCATGGTTTGTTCATCCGGCTTGGCTGCAGCAGATGCAGCATTGACGGAAAAGGCGTTGATCGGCAACTGGGAATGCGAGTTTGCGTTCAAGGTGGGCGACAAGTTTATCGTTAATTTCAGTGGCGACAAATTTTCCATGAAGCTGACCAGCGAAACCGTTGACGGCAGCTATACCGTTAGCGGCGACAGCCTGCAACTGAAGCCGTCCAATGCGGCCAAAGCCGCTCTGGTAGCTGATCAGATGCCTGCGAAGATTTTCCAGTACAGCGAACCGGCAGAACTGGTGCTGGGTGATGGCACCCCGGAAACCTACTGTAACAAGAAATAAAAGCTCACTGCATACACAAAAACGGCGCACTCGGCGCCGTTTTTATGCCTGCCCTGCAAGCCTTGCCGGATGCGGCTTGCAGGGCAGGCTACAAGGCACAACCAGACTGCCTTACAGGCCTGCCAACTGCAAGCGGTTGGCATGCTGGCGATACAGTGTGACCGGGCTGGTTTCGAACAGATGCACAATGCCGAAGAAGCCGTTGACTTCGTCCAGGTGATTCATCTTGTAATCCACCCGGATCACCTGACCCAGTTTCTGCGAACACGCGGCCACCAGACCATCATTGGCCTCACCATGCGCCAGCGACAAGATGCCGATGTCTGCATCCAGCGGATCCAGCACATTGGTGATCGCCGAACTGCCGCCCCAGGAATAATACCGTACCCCCTTGACCAGGCTGGCACCGCTGCCACAACTGGTGGTGGGCACACCAGCCGGATATTTGGCGTTGAATTTGGCCAGACCTGGCGTTGTCAGGCTGTCGAGTGCGGCAATGGTGTTCTGGCTCAGGCTGCTGGTGCCGGTGGCAAAAGTCAGCAGGCTGGTGAAGGCATTGGCCACCTGGGCAGCCACGGCTTCGGAAACAGTACCGGCCGGCGCTACCTTGCGCACGATATCCGCCACTTTCGAGCCCTTGTTGACACCACCCACGCTGGTGACGGAAGCGACCAGATCCGGACGCACTGCGGCCACATAACGTGCAGTTGGCGAGCCCTGGCTATGGCCGATGATGTTGACCTTGCTGGCACCGGTTTGCGCGAGAATGCGCTTCACTTCGGCCAGCAGCTGTTCTCCGCGGACTTCATTGCTGTTGGCGGCAGAAACGGTGCTGACAAATACTTTGGCACCGTCTTTGCTCAATTCGCCGGGAATCTTGTAGAAGTAGTCTGCGCCAAGAAAATTATTGAAGCCGAAAATGCCGTGTACCAGCACAATCGGGTATTTCGTCTGGGTGTAGCCAGCGGCCAGCGCCGGTTGACTCAGTGCCAGCGAGCACGCAACCGCGCCCGCCCCCAGCAACAGGGTGCGTTTCATGGTGATTCTCCTCTTTTATATGTTTTCGAACTTTTTTGGCGTGGCTTGGCCACTAATTCAGACTAGAATGTTCGATTTAGAAAGTAAAGAGCAAATACTCTAGCAAGAGGTTAAACCAATTCGGAGGCAAAGCGCCGGTACAACGCGTTTGGCCAGCAAAGTGTTCGGATCAGAAAAAAGCCAGGAGAAACCAGACACCTGCCGCGCGGGCCTCGGCAGGCATATTGGCAGTAGCTCAGGCCTGCAGCCCCAGCTCGGCGGCATGTTGATTGCAGAACTGAACGCCCGCCTCATAACCAACCTGATACAGGGTGTTGAGATTGGAGCTGGACCAGTCGAGCACATCCGGCAACTGATCGACCGGGACGCTGCTCATCAGCGGCACTTTCAGCAGTTTGCGCTTGGGCTGACCATTGCCATCACGATTGTGCTGGTATTCAAACAGTTTCAGGTCATCACGGGCCACTTCCACCAGCGGCGTGATGATCGACAGCACCCAGGCATCGTACAGATCACGTGGTTTGCGCAGCAGGGTTTCCGAGCCGAGGATATCAAACACGACGATGGTCTTGATATCGGTTTCACAGCCGGGATTGGCCTTATCGTCGTTCACCAGCGCCTTGAAGTTGAGGCAATCGATGGCTGCACCTTCGATATAGTCATCTTCGCCGAGGCGATAGGGAGGGTAAATGAAGGGGAACGACAAGGCGGCACGGAAATGCTCGGGTGTGATCTGCCGTTTGTCGAAAATATCCATGCGTCGCTGTGTCAGGTTATAGGCATTGATATAAAAAGCCGGTGCCAACTGGGCAATCTCCTCGAAATCAATCAGCTGCTCGACAAATGGCACATGCGCACACAAGCCCAGGCTCTGGTTGCTGAGATCACTCGGGCAGAGTGTTGCCCACATCAACTGCAGCCAATCGGCCGCCAGCCGGTTGAGCGTGCTGTTGTTGCTGTGCGCCAGCACCTGCTGCACAAACGGATTGGCCGCCAGCAGATCGCGATACATGTCGGCGGCGGTGCCAGGTTTGTTGAATACCTTGAAGTTCACCGGAAAAGCTCGATACAGCAAATCCGCCACACCCATTTCACGCGTGTGTGCCAGCGCCTGTACGGCATTGCCCTGCTTTGGCGCCAAGTACAACAAGCCGATCAAGGCACCGGCGCCAGAGGTGGAAATCACATCAAATTCGACGCGGCGCTCGGCAAATGCTGCCAGCGCACCGGCCATCAGCGTTGCATTGGGTGCGCCCCCACCCAGCACCAACGCGAGCTTTCCCTTGCCTGCTTTCTTTGTTGCTATCTCAGCCTCCAGCTTTGTCGGATAGAATGGTTGCAGCATAGACGACCGCAAACCAAATGCCGCTCCCCTATCACTACATTTTTCGCAATCTGCTGACACGCAAGCTGACCACCGCACTTACGGCTGGCGGCATGGCGCTGGTAGTGTACGTGTTTGCCACGGTACTGATGCTGGAGGCGGGCCTGAAACAGACACTGGTGGCTACGGGCAGCGACGATAACGTGACCGTGATCCGCCAGTCATCACAAACCGAAGTGCAGAGCAGCATCGAGCGCAGTCAGGCCAGCATTGTCGAATCCAGCCCGGAGATCGCCTATCTGCAGGACGGCCGCAAAGCCATCAGCAAGGAAGTGATGGTGCTGGTCACGCTGCCGAAAAAAGCCGGCGGCGCACCTTCCAATGTCGCTATTCGAGGCAGTTCTGATATCGGCGTGGCGATCCGGCCACAGATCCACCTCAGCCAGGGGCGATTATTCCGCGCCGGCAGTAGTGAAATCGTGGTTGGCCGTTCGATTGCCGAACGCTTTGCCAACGCAGGGCTGGGGCAAACACTGCATTTTGGCCAGCGCGACTGGATCATCGTTGGAATCGTCGACGCCGGCCGCACCGGCTTCAATTCGGAAATCTGGGGCGATGCAGAACAGATGATGCAGGCCTTCCGTCGCCCGGTGTATTCCGCCATCACCTTTCGCCTCAGCGACAGCGAGCGCTTCGAGGCACTGCAGCACGCCATCGGCAACGACCAGCGGCTGACACTGGAAGCCAAGCGGGAAACCCGGTTTTATGCCGAGCAGTCGGAAATGATGGCCAAGTTCATCAAATACCTGGGCATGGCGCTGTCGGTGATTTTTTCGCTGGGCGCCATCATCGGCGCCATGATCACCATGTATGCCTCGGTTTCCAACCGTGTTGCCGAAATCGGCACGCTGCGGGCATTGGGATTTCAACGCCGCACGGTGCTGACGGCTTTTCTGCTGGAAGCGCTATTGTTGTCGAGCATCGGCGGGCTGATCGGATTACTGGCAGCCTCTTCGATGCAATGGCTGACAATTTCAACCATGAACTGGCAAACCTTTTCCGAACTGGCTTTCAGCTTTACCCTGACGCCCGGCATCGTGCTCGATTCACTGCTGTTTGCCCTGCTGATGGGCTTGATCGGTGGCGTATTGCCCTCCTTGCGCGCCGCACGCCTGAATATTGTTGACGCATTGCGTGCCGGCTGATGCCAATCGGCAGCAATCTGGCGCCAACCGCCAGATTCAGCAAAATAAAGGTAAACCATAACTTGAAAACGGGATTTTTTCAGCGCAGAATAGAGTAGTTACTCAATTGCATTTAAACACATGGAACCGGAACCACAAAAAATCGAACCGGAGGAGGAAAGCATGCCAAACGGCTCTGATATTCGCCTGAAGATCAAGGCACAGGAATCCGCCATTGCCGAACTATGCCGAAAATACTGGCTGGTATCCAGTCCACCGCATTTTCAGTACTCGGTCGAGGAACTGGCAGAGGATTATGGTCTCGACGTAAAGGCCATTCACAAGGTTGTTGGGCAGAACTGCACCGCAACGGGTGAATTCACCCAGTGCGCGGTTTGTGGTGTGAAGATTGTCTACCGTAATCGCACCACCTACAAACAGGTAAAAAGTTATCTGCTAAATGAATGGGTGTGCCGCGACTGCTACGACAAACGCGTCTGAGCCAAACCAGCAAGCAGCAAAAAAGCCGTGACAGATATCACGGCTTTTTTATTGCCCGGCACCAATATGTGGCGGCAGAAAAACAAAAAGCCTTTTCCGCAGGGAAAAGGCTTTTAATCTGTTCTCTGCACAGTGCTTATTTCAGCTTGGTTTCTTTGTAAGCAACGTGTTTACGCGCTACCGGATCAAATTTCTTGATCTCCATTTTTTCTGGCATGGTGCGCTTGTTTTTAGTAGTGGTATAGAAATGACCTGTACCTGCGGTCGATTCCAGTTTGATTTTCTCACGCATGATCGTGTTGCCTCTTCAGATAAGCGTCTAGTTAGATTTCACCGCGTACGCGCAGATCGGCCAAAACAGCATCAATGCCGTTCTTGTCGATAGTGCGCAGGGCCGCATTGCTTACGCGCAGACGAACCCAGCGGTTTTCGCTTTCAACCCAGAAGCGGCGGTATTGCAGATTCGGCAAGAAACGACGTTTGGTCTTGTTTTGTGCGTGGGAGACGTTGTTCCCCACCATCGGCGCTTTACCGGTAACTTGGCATACTCGAGCCATGATATCGACTCCCAATTCGGAAAAAGGCGTATTTATAACATAAGCCCGGGTCCGGCTCAAGCATCAATCCGGTATTATTGGCAAATCAATGCTGGTCGCGCTGGATTTTTACCACAGGCGGGCGGATTTCCCCATTCTGCCACTCGTCTCCAACCCGCAGCCGGCCACGCTTGCCATCCGGCAGCAACAGCTCGGCGCCGTCATTTGTGGCACGCTGCGCCGATGTGCTCTCCGCCTTGCCATCATTCAGCCACAGCGTGGCGTGTTTGCTGCCGGTGGCACGCACGACACCACGCAATTTAATGCCGGCAGGCGCACCGGCTTCGGTCTGTTTATCGGCGCCAGCGGCAGGAAACTGGCGCAGGTCAATCATGCGCCGTTCGGCCGGGGTATAGAATAACCGGCCCAGTTCATCCGCCGCATTTGCGCTCAGCGATACCAGCATCAACAACAACACCAGACGTTTCATTGCACACCTCCCTCTGCAGCACCCTCTGGCGGTGCAGCAGCAGGCGCCCCCTGGCGCAGGGTTACCCACTCGATCAGGCACTGGCTTTGCAACGGTGCCGCCACCCATTCCTGCTGCTGTTGTTCCAGTTTTTCCCGGCGGATTTCACATTGGCGCAACAAATGCAGCCCGCGCGCCTCCTGATCCAGACGCGCCAGCACTTGCAGCAACTGAGCCTCATGCGCAGTCATAAAGCTCAGCTGCATGCGACTGGCAAACACCCGCATGCCTTCCGGCACGTCTGGCACAAAATCCAGCGGTCGCTGTGAGTCGACGCGATATTTCAACTTCATTTGTGGATACTGGTTGCTGATGTTGGTCAACACCTCCACCCACTGCAAGCGATCTTCCTCGCCGATCACCCCTTTGGCCAGCAATTGGCGATACGCAGTAGCGTAACGTTCGAAATCCTGGCGGTCCTGCAGCATCATCTCCGCTTCGGCCTGTGCCTGCTGCAGCGTCTGACGGGCCTGCTGCTGCTTGAGCTGAGCCTGATCCAGGTAAAACCATGCAGCCACAATACAGCCCAGCGCCATTGCAACCGCCACACCAAACAACATGACCTGGCGACGAATCAGCGCAAACTCACCGTTTTGCAGTTGCCAGTTGTTCATTGCCCCCCCTCCACCGGCAATGGGCGCACCAGCAACAGTTCGAAATCGGTGTGCTCCTGCTCACGCCCCTGTCGCAACTGTTCCAGATCAATAGTCTGGCTCGGTTTGATATCGATTGGCAATTTCAGCTGCCTGACCTGGGCGGCATTGTCGCGCGCCCATTGGCCGGCAAATTGCTGGATGGTATCCAGCGCAAAACGGTAATTATCGGTAAATGGCTGCACCGTGCCGCGCACGCGCACCAGCTCGTTACGCCTGATCGGGCCGGCATCACCGCTAGGGGCCGCTTCCGAGCCATCGCCTGCCGCAGGCACGGTATCGGCCACGCCAGCCTGCTGTTGCGTACCCTGCGCAGGGGTATCGGTCACAAATGATTCGTCGGTGCTGACGGCCCAGGCGATCTCGCTCAGGTGTAATGCCTCATAACGGCTCAGCAACTGGCTCAAATGCAGCAGTTGCTGAGTCATGGATGGCCAGCGTTGCTGCGCCAGATCGATACGGTTGACGGCCTGCCTCATCACCGCCGGCGAGGGAAGATCGCTCACCGGCAAGACATTCTGCTGTTTCTGGCGTTCGGCACGCTGCGCCTGGCTGAGCAGTATCTGTGTGGCGGAAGCCGTTTCCTGGCTTTGCTGCAGCAACCATGCAGCCGTCACCCCCCCCAGCAAAACAACCAGCACCGAGGCAAAAACCAGCCCCCTGCCCAGTTGCCAGAGCCAGAAATGGCGACGCCGTGCAGGCGGCGCGTAGTGGTTACGCCGACCACGTTTTGCCAGTAGCTGCAACAGCAATTCTGCAACGCTGATCGACCCCGGGTAATGCAAGCGCAAGGCGGCAGCCACATCCTCAAGCGCCATAAAGTGAAAATCAATGCCCTCGCTGCGGACACACGCCTCCTGCAAGCGCTCACGGTTGTCCGCATGGCACAAGACCAGCGTGCTCAATACGTCATCCCGCCCCAGCAAGCGCAAGCTGGCCAGATATTGTCGGGTGCGCCGGCTTTCAGCGATGATTTTCGGGCCGAGCTCTGCTTCATCCACATCCTGCAAGGCAGTCAGGCGGCTGAATTTGAGCTCGCCATTCTTGTAGTAACTCTGTCGAATTCCGCTGCCGGCCTCTTCGGTCACCAGCAACACGTGTTCGGCGTCGGGATTGAAGCGTTTGACCACGCTCACGCACAACAAAGCCATCGAGCACACGGCCGCCAGCGGCACCTGACGTCGCTGCAGGCAATTCAGCCAGCCGTCCACCAGCTCGTCATTGAGCAGGCCGGAAAGTAGCACGCGATCATCACGGCGGCCATCCGGCTCACGCCCCTGCAGCCAGGCATTGCTGTAGTGGCTGCCGCGAAAATGCTGCTGCCGCTTGCGCGCCAGCAGGGCCTTGCGATCCCTGCCATACACATGGGGAATGGTTTCGGTATGGAAATCCTCCTCCACCACATCCAGCAGCACGTAATGAGGAATCCGCGCAAACCCGGCAATCAGTAAATCAAAAGCCGCACGCCCCTCGGGCGTAGGCTGAAAGCGGCCAAGCAGGGAGAGGGTACGACGACGCCAGCCATAGGCAGCCAGGCTGTCGTTACTGATGAACAGAAGGATTTTTGCCGGTTGCGCCGCCATTACTTGATCTTTGTCATCAGGTCAAAAATCGGGCCAAGGATCGATACCATGATGATTGCCATCAATCCACCCAGAATCACGGTCAGAACCGGTTCGATCATCACCTGCAGCTTTTCGATCGACTCCCTGACGTCCCGATTGTAGAAGTAGCAGATATTCTGCAACGATTGATCCAGCTGGCCGGTGCTTTCGCCCACCTTGAGCATGCGCACCACCAGTTTGGGAAACATCTCCACCGATTCAAAACCGGCAGCAATGCCGGCACCCTCACTGATCTGCTGCTGTGCGCGGGCAATGGCGCGTTCGATTTTTTTGTTGTGGACGATGCCTTCGCAGATTTTCAGCGCATCCAGCACCGAAATGCCGGCCGAAAACATCAGGCCGAAATAATTGGCAAAACGGGCCAGAATGATCTTGTGCAGAATCGGCCCGACACCGGGGATTTTCAGTTTCCAGCCATCCAGTGTCACGGCAAATTCCGGGTCAGAGCGCAAACGCATGCGAATTGCTCCCCACACCGCCAGCGGCAGCAGCGGCAACAGATACCAGTAGCCGGTCAGAAACGAGGCAATCGCCTGCATCACCCGAACCTGAACAGGAATCGGCACCTGCAGCGCAGCAAACAGATCGACCATTTGCGGCACCAGAAAAAATATCATTCCCAGCGCCACTCCCACTACCAGCACCAGCACGAATGCCGGGTACATCACCGCCTTTTTCGCCTGCGAAGCGAGCTCATCCTGCCATTTCAGCCCTTCCATCAAATCCTTCAGCACCTCCGGCAATTTGCCCGTGGATTCGCCGGCCTTGATCAGGTTGATGAAAATCGGATCGAACACGCGCGGATGGGCGGCCAAGGCCTGTGACAACTGCGCACCACCTTCAATACTATCGATCAGGTCGGCAACAATTTCCTTGAAACGCGGATGATCGATACTGTCGCGCAGGTCTGCCAGGCCTTCCAGCAATGGCACCCCTGCCCGTGTCAGCTGCTCAAGGTGAAAACAGAAGGTAATCAGCTCGCGGCGCTTGACTGCACTGCCACCGGCAACCCGCAGATTGCGGCGTGATGCGATGTCATAGGTAATCAGATCCAGACCGATACGCGACAGGCGCAGTTCGAGATCACCGGGGTTGGCTGCCTCGATTTCGCCGCTGCTTTGCTTGCCGGCGGCATTCACCGCCTTGTACGCATACAGCGCCATTACATCAATGCCTGTACCCGGTCGGTGAGATCCACCACCCGACTGATTTCATCCAGCGAGGTGATGCCCTGCAGCACCCGCCGTGCGGCATCATCGGCCAGCGGCCTGAAACCCTTTGCCAGTGCCGCCTGGCGGATTTCCCGCGTGGATGCACGACGACCGATCAGCTCGTCCAGCTCCACGTCCATTTTCAGCAACTCCTGAATGGCGATACGCCCCTTGTATCCCTGCAGATCACACTTTTCGCAACCCACTGCCTGATACAAAGGCGCCTGCTGTTCTTCAGGTTTGACCCCCAGCAGCCGCAACTCGAACTCATCCGGCTGGTACGCCTGCTTGCAATGTGGACAAAGCTTGCGCACCAGGCGCTGGGCAATCACGCCGATGATATTGCCGGCCATGATATCGGGCAGCACGCCGATATCGAGCAGACGCGGAATGGCACCAATCGCCGAGTTGGTGTGCAGTGTTGAATACACCTGATGGCCGGTCATCGCAGCGCGAAAGGCCATTTCCGCCGTATCCTGATCGCGGATTTCGCCTACCAGGATGATGTCCGGGTCTTGCCGCATCATCGAACGGATACCGTTGGCGAAGTCCATTTTTGCGGCTTCGTTGACATTGGTCTGACGAATCATCGCCATCGGGTATTCCACCGGGTCTTCCAGCGTCATGATGTTGACGCCTTCGGAATTGACGTAGTTGAGAATCGAATACAGCGTGGTGGTTTTGCCCGAGCCGGTTGGCCCGGTAACGAGAATGATGCCCTCCGGGCGTGCGATCATCAGCTTCAGCAAGCTCAGCGAATCCTCCGGCAGGCCCAGATTGTCAATCGCCACCAGCGAACGCAGGCGATCGAGAATACGCAGCACAATGTTTTCGCCATAAATGGTCGGCTGCGCGGCAACCCGAAAGTCCAGCGGCCGCCCCACCAGCGTCAGCGAAATCCGGCCATCCTGCGGCGCACGGGTTTCGGCGATGTTCATGCCGCTCATCACCTTCAGGCGCACAGCCATGGCGGGCCAGTAGTTACGGTGCAAGGAACGGATCTGGCGCAATACGCCGTCGATGCGGTAACGAATGCGCAGAAAACTGTGTTCCGGCTCAAAGTGGATGTCCGACGCCCCCTTCTGCACCGCATCTGCCAGCAAGGCATCGATCAGACGCACGACTGGCTGGCTGTATTCGTTGCCCTGAGTGGACAGACTGGCGTAGTCAACCTCGCCGGTTTCAATTTCGTTGAGAATGCCGTCAATCGACAGCTCGTAGCCGTAATAATGGTCGATGGCGCGCAGGATGTCGGATTCCGACGCCAGCATCGGCTCGATGCTGACCTCGTCGCGAAACAGCATCCGCAACTGATCCAGCGCCACCAGGTTGTTGGGGTTGGCCATTGCCACCGAAAGCCGGCCATCAGCCAGGTTCAGCCCCATCGGCAATAGCAGATGACGCTTGGCCAGGTCTTTCGGCACCATCCGGACCGCCTGCGCATCCACTACCACCTTGTTCAGGTCAACACTTTCCTGCCCGAGATTTTCCGAGAGCGCCTCGCGCAGCGTCGCCTCGGAAACAAAGCCCAGGCCAACCAGTTGCTTGCCCAGCGGCGCACCGGTTTTTTTCTGTTCCAGCAGCGCAATCCGCAACTGATCGTGAGTGATAAAACCTTTAACGACCAGCAGCTCGCCCAGCGGTAGTTTGTTTTTATTTGCAGTCATGTACGCGTAATCAGGGTTGGCCGAGGGCTTCGATGCGGGATTTGAGCTCGGCGGGATCAAACGCCGGTTTGCGTTGCGCCGCCAGCGACTGGGCTTTCCGGTAGTAATCCAGTGCCAGTTTTGGTTGATCCAGATGCTCCAGGCTTACCGCCAGATTAAAAGCATGATCCGGATTTTCCGGCTCCAGCGTCAAGGCGCGGAAATACTGCTGCTGGGCATCCGGCCAGCGTTTTTCAGAGGCATACAGATTGCCCAGCTGAACTGCGGTTTGAGCACTACCCGCCACAGCTTCGCCCATATTGCGCAAAGCCGACTCGCGCTCACGCGCATCCAGCCCGCGGGCAATGCCGGCAAGCCCGGCCTTGGCCATATCGTCGAGCGGATCTTGCTGCAGTTGTTTGCGATACCAACGCTCGGCCTCTTCCGGATTACCCTGGCGCACGGCAACGGCAGCCAGCCCGAGCAATGCATCGCGATGATGGGGATAAGCCTGCAAGGCACGTGCATAGGCACTTCTGGCGGCACTGAAATCGCCCGCCAGATAAGCCTTGTAGCCGGACTGGATATTGGCATCCACCGTTTCTTCCGGTGTGTCTTGGCGAATCTCGAGTTTTTTGCCGCCCGGTGCGGGTACCGGGGCAGCAACCCTGCCCTGAGCAGACCTGGTCACAGCCGGTGGCGACACACCCGGCCTGGGTGCGGCATCAGACTTGGGAGCAACCATGGCGGTGCGGCTGGCTACATCAGCAGCCGGGGCCTGTGCAGGGCTGTTGACCGCAGCATCTGCCGGGGCTGCCGCCGTATTTGCCGTCGCATCGGCCATCGATGCCGCCAGCGGATCACTCGCCAAAGCCGGGTCTGGCGTGTAGACAGGCGACTGCTTTTGCCACCACAGTTACCCGCCGCTGGCGCCCAGCAACAGCAAGCCGCCCAGCAGCAGCATGGCGCTGCGGTTGACAGGTTTGCGTGACGGCTTGTTCGCCATGACCCGCCGCGCTGCATCCGGGCCTGGTGGTGGCGTGATGCTCGGCCCGGGAGCCGCACCCGTGGCAGCGGGCTGAGCCGGAGGCGTGACATTCGCGGTAGCAGTTGCGGCCACAGCCAGGCTCTCGGCCGGAGGCTCGACCGGGGGCGGCTTCACAGCCGCACCAAAACGCGCCGCAAGCGGGCTGCTGGATAACACGCCAGACTCGGGCGGCGTCTGTGCCTCGGGTATCGCAACTGCGTGTTGCCCTGATGCGGGCGCGGCATCTGCACCATGCTGACTGGCGGGCGAAGCGGCCGACCCAGCCTCGGCCGGGCGGGCTGCAAGCGTACTCTCTGACGGCTGCGGCACGTTGGGCGGCAACGCCTCTGCCGGTCTGGTTGACGAGGCATGAGCCGGCGTGTCTACGGGCTCCAGCGCCAGCCCAGCGGCAAATGCCGATTCGCCGGCCACGGCCACACTGGCTTCGGCGGCGTCATTCTGCCCGGCAACGGGCTCTGGCGCTGCAGCTTCGCCCTCCTCCTGCAAAGCCAGTGGCGGATAAACTTCACCGGCAGCAGCTGCAGCCTGCTGCCGCTTGGCCAACTCGGCACGTTTCAGCGCATCCAGCAGCAGGCTCATTTACGTCTCATATCCAGGTAATCCGGCTTGATTTCATCAGCCTTGCTGTTGAAGAAGTTCTGCTGTGGCAGATGCTCGCGGAACGATGCCATGTCGCCATTCAGGCTTGGGTCGTTGATTACCACCGGGCGCAGGAAGATCACCAGTTCGATTTTCGAGGTGGTTTCGTCGCGGTAACTGGTGAGTGTGCCGATAAAAGGCAGGCGCGAAAACCACGGCAGGCCTTCACGCTTGTTTTCCACCGAATCGCGGATCAGTCCGCCCAGCACCGCCACCTGGCCGCTGGACAGCTTCAGGGTGGATTCGATTTCCCGTACTTCGATTTCCGGCACCAGATTTTCAATATTGATGTTGTAAAGCTTGGGTACCGGATCGGCTTTGTAACCAATGATGTTGGAAATGGTCGGGCGAACGTTGAGGGAAACCTGGCTGCTTTCGCTGATCTGCGGCGTAACCGACATCACCACACCCACCGGAACAGTGTGCAGATTGGAGGTAAACGTGCGGCTGCCGGGGCCGGAGGCGGTTGCATCGGTCACATCGACATCCACAGTGAAATAGACTTTTTCCTGAACCACTTTCAGCAGCGCCGTCTGATTATTGAGCGCCATGATTTTCGGGCTGGAAATCACCTTGGTTTTGCCGAAGGTTTCAAGCATTTTCACCGTTGAGGTAAACGTACCGGAAAACAGATTCGGGTTGGCAATATTGAAGGTTAGCTGGGTAAACGGGGTAGCGCTCAGATTGGAGCCAATCACCGACTGCTGGAAGCTGGAGAAGGAACGGGTACTCTCGGATACCTTGGCCCAGTCAACGCCCGACTGGAATTGATCAGACAACTGCACTTCAACAATCGTCGCCTCGATCAGCACCTGACGCTGGGCGCTGGTGGTGACCTCCGAAATGAACTCCTGCACTTTTTTCTGCAGCCGGCTGTTGGCGCGCACCATCAGCACCCCGGATTCGGGATGGGCAATGACATTCACCGCTTCCCGACCCTCACTTAACGTTCGTTCCTGATCGTTGGATTGGCCGGCATCCACCGTACTGGTGCTTTCCAGAGCCTGATTGCCCGTCGCCGTGGATGCAGCGCCCACTGCCGTCGCAGAGCCAGTCCCTTTCGCCTGAGTCATTTGACCCGCCTGCTGAGTGCGCTTCTGATCCTCCTTGCCTTGCACAAC
>JAUPTR010000422.1 GCA_030917985.1 Pseudomonadota bacterium
AGAGCAATTGCCGTTCAGTCAATTGCGGCAATGACCAGTTTGATGTGCTGACATGTTTGGATTTGCGGAAATTCTGCTGCAACACCAGCCCCACCGCCGCCCGCGCGCCCGTCGAGCTGCCATAGCCCATCTGGCGGAACGCGTTGTTCAAATCCAGCGCACCAGCCAGGCTGATGCCAAGTTTCTGCTGGATGTGCTGCCGATCCGATTTCAGCTCGAAACCGATTTTGAGCAGCTTTTCATCCTGCAGCAGTTGTGCCAGTGGCTGTGGGTTTTCCAGTTGTTGCAGCTGAAAAATGAAGGCTTTCTCCGGCAGCGCAAATTGCAGCACATGTGGCCCCTTGCTTTGTGCGCCGGCGACAAATGTCGGCCGGGATTCGGTATCGAAGCCGGCCACGCCGGCAGCCAGGATTTCCGCCGCTGCTGCTGCGGATTCAGCCGCACTGCGCACCACTACGATCTGCGCCAGGGTCAGCCCGGCAAAGGGCGGCAGCAGGCTGGTTTCGGCTTTGGAGGGGGGGATTGTCTGCATCGGGCTGGTGTTGTGTCGGCTGCAATGAAACTGCACTATCGAGAAATGTAAATCAGCCTGCAAACCGCTCTGGCATTGGCTCGCAGGCCGGCCTGCAGGGCGCGCTGCTATTGGCTTGCAGCCATGCAGGCAGACTGGCGCCGGTATTGCGCCACCGAGATGATCCGCTGTGCCTGTTTGTCCCAGAGAATGCATTGCAGCGATTGGGGAATCTGTGCCAGCGTAATACGCGGCACATCGCCAAACAGCGCGGCATTTTCTGCATGGCAGGCGCGCAGCCTGTAATTGGGAATACGCGCCGACAAGTGGTGGATGTGGTGATAGGCGATATCCAGCGTCAGCCAGTTGAGCCAGCCCGGCAGGATCAGGAAACTGGTGCCATGTAATGCCGCCTGATCGTAATCCCAGCCCTGATTGCTGCTGGCATAGGCGTGATCAAAATTGTGCTGCACGGTAAACAGCACGATACCGGCGCCACCTGCCAGCGACAGGCTGGCAACATACACCAGCACAAACGGCAGCGGCCCCAGCGCCCATCCCAGCAGCAGCCATAACGGCAGCAGGGCCAGATTGTTCCAGCTCATTGCGCGGTATTGCTGCGCGTCTGACCAGTAGCGGCAGGAAAACGCCCCGGCCGGGCGCGCCAGCGTGTGCCGTAACAGGCCGATGCTGCCGCGCAGCCAGTTGATGCGCGGGTTGAACAGCAGATACATGAAGCCCGCCAGCGGCGCCAGCCAGATGCTGCGGCTGCGGCGGTAACGCGCCTGTTGCTGCGGCGTGAGTGCGGCATACTCATCCACGGTGATGACATTCAGCGGCCCGCGATATTTGTCCCAGTTGCCGTTGTTGGCGTGGTGAAACTGGTGGTGCTGTGACCACACCTGTTGCGGCATGCCGCACAACACGCCAAACACAAAGCCAAAGCCGCGATTCAGGCTGGCGTTGCCGAACAGGCTGTTGTGGCCACACTCGTGCATCAGCACAAACACCCGCAGCAGCATCAGGCTCAGCAGGGGCACCAGCAGCGCCGTCAGCCACCACGATACGTCAAGGCTCCAGGCCACTGCCAGCCACAGTAATGCCAGCAGCAGCAGGGTGCTGCCTGCCTGAAGGAAAGCGCGCCAGTTGTCGGTTTGGGCAAAGCGCTGGATCAGCGCACGTTTGGCTTGTTTGACAGCAGCAAGATGGGACACGCAGGACTGGCCTCGATTTTGGTTTGCGGGAGAAAAACCAGAATCAGCCAGCCAACGTTCACCCATGTTCCGTTTGCTGGTGGTAGTGATGGCGCTGTTCTGCCAGAAGAGGCGGAAGGTATACCCGATTTTGCCGGGCAGGCCAAGCGGTATAAGTCTGTTGCATCAGCGGTTTAACCGACGCTTGCTGCGCCAACGCTGCATGCACGCCTGCAGCCCGCTCTGGTATTGCCTTGCAGCCCGGCCTGCAGGCCAATCCCGTATTGCCCTGCAGGCCGCTGCCGATGGATCAGTCGATATATTCGAACAGCTTGACGACTTTTTTCACGCCCGAGGTGGTTGACGCCACATCCACCGCAATATCGGCTTCGGCCGGGCGCACCAGCCCCATCAAGAACACGGTGCCGGCTTCGGTGGTGACCTTGATGTGGTTCGGGTTGAGGCTTTGCGCCTTTTCCACCAGCCGGGTTTTGACCTTGGTGGTGAGGTAGCTGTCTTCCACGTATTGCTGGCTGCTGCCCGCATTGCCCACCAGCAGCTCGTTGTAGATCTGGCGCACGCCTGGCACGGCGCGCATCACCCGCTCGGCATCGCCCTTGCCTGATTCTTCCTGCACATAGCCCACCAGCAGCACTTTCTGGTTAAAGCTGATCACATCAATGGTGGCGCGGTTCGGCAGCTGTTCTTTCAGGCGTGCGCTACCCTTGAATTCGATGTTGTTGTCTTCCAGTTGCACCGCGCTGCTGCGGCGGTCGGTGGCAACCACGGCAGCAGCAGCGCCACCCGCTACCACAGCGGCACAGCCGGGCAGGGTGCCAATCAGGGCCAGCGCCAGGCTGGCGGCCAGGATACGTTTCATTCAGTCCACTCCCAATAACATGCAATCAACCGAGTCACA
>JAUPTR010000423.1 GCA_030917985.1 Pseudomonadota bacterium
GAGCTACACCTACCCCAGGCAATACAGGTCGAGCAACTCGCATTGCTGCAGCAAGCCATTCGTCTGGTAGCCAACCACATGGATCTGCTGGACGATGCCCAGCACGACACGCTGACAGGGCTCTGCAACCGCAAAACCTTCGACCGTTATTTCACCCGCCTGCTGCAATGGCATGCCAACCCGGACAGCGGCGAAAACGGCTATCGCCGCCGCCAGCTGCGCCCCGACAGCAGCAGCTGGCTGGGGATCATCGACATCGACCATTTCAAGCGTATCAACGATGGCTTTGGCCACCTGTATGGCGACGAAGTCTTGCTGCTGACTGCACGCAGGCTGCGTAAGGCATTCCGCTTCTGTGATCGGCTCTACCGTTTTGGCGGCGAAGAATTTGTAGTGGTGCTGACACCCACCGATGCCAAATCGGCTCAGGATGTGTTCGAACGTTTTCGTTGCGATATGCAGGATGCGCTGTTTCCACAAGTGGGCAAGGTTACGGTCAGCATCGGTTACACCCAGATCAGGGCCGGCACCAGCGCCAGCGGCGTGCTGGGCGAGGCAGACGAAGCGCTTTATTACGCCAAGGGCAACGGCCGCAACCAGCTGTGGAATTATGAAAAACTGGTAACCGAAGGCAAGATTCAGCCCAAGGAAACCGTCACCCAGATCGACCTTTACTGACCCCCGCGCGTGCCATGCGAGGCGCCATCATCCCTTTGCTGCCACCTCACTCAACACAGCCGCCAGTTGCCGCGTGGCCGGCCCGGCCAGTTGTGGCTGGCCAAACATCAGATACAGCGTTGCGCTGCGCCGCTGGCCGGTGTTAAGCGGCAAAGGCCGCAGCAGGCCGGCATCAATCTGCGGCTGCACCAGATGGCAGGGCAGCCAGGCAAAGCCCAGGCCGGCCGACACCACGGCCAGCGAAGTGGCCATGCTGCTGACTGTCCAGCGCTGCGCAGCCCCCAGCCAGCCATGGTCGATCGGCGCGCGCGAGCCGGAATCGCGGATCACCACCTGCAGTTCACGCGCCAGATCGTCTGCACTCAGCTCACGTTCCAGCCGGTGCAAGGCGTGCTGCGGATGCGCCACCGCAACAAACTCCACCAGCAACAAGGGATCACCCAGATAACCCACCGGCACATTGCCACCGATCACCAGATCGGCCTCACCTGTCAGCAAGGCCTCGTCGGCACCAGACAACACCACCTCTTTCAACTGCACCCGCGTATCGCGGCACAACAAGGCAAAACGCTGCAAGGCCTGCAACAGCAAACGGGTTGGAAACGCCAGATCCACCACCAGCCGGATTTCCGGCTCCCAGCCACTGGCCATGCTGTGTGCCAGCTGCTCCAGTTGCTGCGCATCCGCCAGCAGATTGGCCGCACGTTTCAGCAACACGCGGCCGATTTCGGTCAGCTGTGCGCGGCGCCCATCGATTTGCAACAGCGGCACGCCCAGTTGCTCCTGCAGCCTGGCCACGGCGTAGCTGACTGCCGACTGGCTGCGATGCAACGCCTCGGCCGCCGCGGCAAAACTGCCGTGCTCAACAATGGCCTGCAGCACTGCCCATTGCTCCAGAGATGTTTTTGGAATCGTCATTTATCAAATTTTTCGATCAATAACGCCAATATTTTGCGCTTTTTTATCGATTTATAAAACCATACTATTTGACTCAGTCAAACGGCCCAACCAAAAAGGAGTCAGATCATGCAAACCACCAGCAAAACAATCCTGCAAATCAACAGCAGCGCCCGCAGCAATGGCAACGCCAACGCCCTCGCCGATCAGTTTGTCGGTGAATGGTTGGCAACCCACACGCAGGACAGACCGGTCAAACGCGACGTCGGCGCCAATCCGCTGCCGCACCTGACTGAAGAGCTGATCGGCGCATTTTTCACCCCGGCCGAGCAGCGCACAGCCGAACAGGCCGCGCTGGTACAACGCTCGGATCAGTTGATTGCCGAACTGCAGGCCGCCGACGTGCTGGTGTTGGGAGTGCCGATGTACAACTTCGGCATTCCCTCGACACTGAAAAGCTATTTCGACCATATTGCCCGTGCCGGTGTCACTTTCCGCTACACCGCCAACGGCCCGGAGGGTCTGGTCACAGGCAAAAAAGCCTACATTCTGGCGGCACGCGGCGGTTTGTATCAGGGCACGCCGAAAGACACCCAGACCGGCTATCTGCGAGACTTCCTCGCTTTCATCGGCATCAGCGATGTTGAATTCATCTACGCCGAAGGCCTGAACATGGGCGCAGAGCAGCACGATCAGGCGAAAGCCGCTGCGCA
Organism: Pseudomonadota bacterium; assembly: GCA_030917985.1. Classification (GTDB taxonomy): domain Bacteria; phylum Pseudomonadota; class Gammaproteobacteria; order Burkholderiales; family SCOH01; genus CALMFQ01. Next base: position 2,289 of record JAUPTR010000423.1, read on the forward strand.
GCAACGGATAACCGAACTGGCACATTGATACCCCACTCCCCAGCCCTCGGACAAATCAGCCAGCCAATCAGCCGGGCCGGGCTGGTCGCCGCTTATCCGGCGAGGGGAGAGGACGCGTAGGTCGGACTTCAGTCCGACGCGGAGCCAAACGCAGGCGACAGCGCCGGCCTGAAGTCCGACCGACAAAACCCAATAAACCCAGGCAACACACAAGCGAAAGGACACCATCATGATCACCCTGCGCCCCGCCGCCGAACGCGGCCAGGCCAGCTACGGCTGGCTGGATACCAGGCACTCGTTCTCGTTCGCCAGTTATTACGATCGCAACCACATGCACTGGGGCCCGCTGCGAGTGATCAACGACGACATCATCGCCGGTGGCGGCGGGTTTGATACCCACCCGCACCACGATATGGAAATCCTTACCTACGTGCTGTCGGGCGCGCTGCAACACCGCGATTCACTCGGCACCGGCTCGGTCATCCGCCCTGGCGAGGTGCAGCTGATGAGCGCCGGTCACGGCATCGCCCACAGCGAATTCAACCATTCAGATAGCGAGCCGGTGCACCTGCTGCAGATCTGGATCATGCCGAAATTTACCGGCGTCAAACCCGGCTACCAGCAGACTGAATTCGCGGCAGCAGAAAAACGCGGCAAATTGCGGCTGGTGGCATCCGGCGATGGCGCCGAGGGCTCGGTGAAAATGTGGCAGGATGCCAAGGTGTATGCCGCACTGATTGATGGTAATGAAAGCGTCACCCACGCCACCGATCCGCAGCGGCACGTCTACATCCACATCGCCCGTGGCAGCGTGCACCTCAACGGCCAGCCGCTGCAGGCCGGCGATGGAGCCAGGATACTTGGCGAAAGCGCGCTGACGCTGGATCAGGGGCAGGATGCGGAGGTGTTGGTGTTTGATATGGCGTGGGACGGCCGATAAACACCAGCCCCTGCAACACCCAGGCTGCAAGCCGCATCCATATTGGCTTACAGGCCGGTCTGCAGCCCAATATGGGTGCGGCTTGCAGGCCAATGCATGAATGGCGCGCCAATAGCCAAACCGTGGCCCTTGCCTTACACTCAATAAATCAAGACAGGCAGGAGTACGCATGGCAGGCTGCGGCTGTGAAATGCAGGCAATACAAAACCGGCAGCAACGTAAAACCCTGCAACTGGTCTTGGCCATCAATGCCCTGATGTTCATGTTTGAAGCCAGCATCGGCTGGTGGGCGCAATCCACCGGGCTGATTGCCGATTCGCTGGACATGTTTGCCGATGCCGCTGTCTACGGCATCAGCCTGTATGCGGTGGGCAAAAGTTGTGATGCCAAACAGCGCGCGGCGCGCCTGAGTGGTTATGGCCAGATCGCACTGGCGCTGCTGGCATTGGGCGATGTATTGCGGCGTGTGTTTCAGGGCAGCGAGCCGGTCAGCCTGCTGATGATGGGCGTGGGCCTGGTGGCGCTGCTGGCCAATGCCACCTGCCTGACACTGATCAGCAAACATCGGCAGGACGGCGCACACATGCGTGCCGCGCATATTTTTTCCAAGAATGACGTGATCGCCAATCTCGGCGTGATTCTGGCCGGCGCGCTGGTGTGGTGGCAACACAGCCCGTATCCGGATTTGATCATCGGCAGCGTGATTGCGCTGATTGTGCTGCGCGGCGGCCTCAGTATTCTGCGTGGCGATGACGACGACGATTGATTCGCTGACAACCGCGCCGCCACTTTATAATCCGCCCCTTGATTCTGCCATCGAACCGCCATGACCTCTCCCCTGCCCCCCGCGATATTCCTGATGGGCCCCACCGCCAGCGGCAAGACTGGCGCAGCGGTGGAGCTGGTGCAGCAATTGCCGCTGGAGCTGATCAGCGTTGACTCGGCACTGGTGTTTCGCGGCATGGATATCGGCACCGCCAAGCCCGATCAGGCCACGCTGGCGCAGGCGCCGCATTTACTGATCGACATCATCGACCCTACCGAGAGTTATTCCGCCGCCCAGTTTCGCAGCGATGCGCTGCAGTTGATGGCCGAGATCACGTCACGTGGCAAGGTGCCGCTGCTGGTGGGCGGCACCATGTTGTATTACCAGGCACTGCAACAAGGTTTATCGGATTTGCCACAGGCCGACCCGGCGCTGCGTGCCGAACTGGATGCACAGGCAGCGGAGATTGGCTGGCCGGCGATGCACGCCGAGCTCGCGCGGCTTGATCCGCCGACTGCGGCGCGGTTGAAGCCGAACGATTCGCAACGCATCCAGCGCGCGCTGGAGGTGATCCGCCTCAGTGGCGAGCCGATGTCGGTGCTGCTAGCGCGGCAAACCGCCGAACCGCTGCCCTACAACTTGCTGAAAATCGCGCTACAGCCATCGGAGCGCGCGGCGCTGCACCAGCGTATCGAACAGCGTTTTGACCTGATGCTGCAACAGGGGCTGGAAGCCGAAGTCAGCCGACTGCGGCAGCAATTTCCCGAGCTGCACCTGAACCTGCCCTCGATGCGCTGCGTTGGCTACCGGCAGATGTGGGAATACCAGGACGGCGAAGTGGATTACGCAACCATGCGTGACAAGGGGATTTTTGCCACGCGCCAGCTGTGCAAGCGGCAACTGACCTGGCTGCGCGGCATGGATGATACGCTTGAGGTGGAGTGCCTGGCAGCGGGGCTGACCGGGCGGATCAGGGACTTGATCCAGGCCTTCCTGCCGGCACCCAGCCAATAACCCTGCCCTGCAAGGCAAGCTGGGCGCGGTCTGCAGCCTGGCCAGCAGGGCGCATCCAGCCGGCCTTGCAGCTTGATGCGGTTTATTGCGCCACGGCGCGGCTGTTGCGCCCCAGCCAGCGCTGCATCTGCTCGGCCGCCATCGGCTTGGCCAGAAAATAGCCCTGGGCACGGTCGCAACCGGCGTATTGCAGCATGTTCCAGTCGTCGAGGTTTTCCACGCCTTCGGCCAGCGTTATCACTTTCAGGCGTCGCCCCATATCCACCGCACTTTGCAGAATCGCCGCCAGTTGCGGCTTGCGCCCGGCGTCGTGAATGATGGAACGGTCAATTTTCAGTTCCGACAGCGGAATCTGGCTCAGCTGCTGCAGCGACGAAAAGCCGGTGCCAAAGTCATCCACCGCCAGATGAAAGCCCTTCAGGCGCAGGCGCGCCATGGTTTCCAGCGAGGCGCTGAGATTCGACAGCATGGCCGACTCGGTCACTTCCAGCATCAACATGCCGGGCGGCACGCCGTGGCGCGCGGCCATGTCGGCCACCACATCGGCAAAATCGGCGCTGACCAGCGAGTCGGCGGCGATATTCACCGATACCCGCATCTGCAGGCCGTGTTTCAGCCATTTGCTGCATTCCGCCAGCGCCTTACCCATCATCACAATGGTCAACATGTCCACCAGGCCGTTGGCCTCGGCCAGTGGTAAAAAATCACAGGGGCTGATCATGCCGTGTTGCGGGTGTTTCCAGCGCACCAGTGCCTCGGCGCCAAACACAGAGCGATCAACCACCGATGCCTGTGGCTGAAAAAACACCTGCAGGCCGCAGCCGGTGATGGCTTTGCGCAGTTCGTCGAGGTTGATTGGCGGCAAGGCAGCGGCCTTGTCCGGCCAGTTGCTCAGTGGCCGGTATTGCGACAGCAGCGAAATCAGCCGGTTGCCGACGATAGGTTTGCTGATCGCGCCCAGCACTACCATGCCACGCATCTGCGCCATCGCCGCTACGGTATACAGAAGCGAATAATCAAGCCCGGAGAGAATGATCAGATGTGTGACCAAGCGTTCTTCAGCCAGCCGCCGGATCAGCTCCACGCCGTCCATGTCCGGCATTTCCAGATCGCAGATGGCGATATCGAGGTGGCCCGCCTGCTGTCGCGCCAGTGCCAGTGCCTGGTGGCCATTGCCGGCCGTCTGCAACTGCACCACGCCGAGTGAGCGGCACAGGCCGGCAAGATATTGCAATTGCGACACACTATCTTCGACCAGCAACAGATTCAAAGCGGCAAAGCTCGACATGGGAGAGGTCCTGATGGTGGCTGTTCAATTCATGGTAGATGCTGAAACCAACAAAGAAAAGCCAATTCAATCAATCACTTGATAATCAAACACTGATAAACCAACGGGATAAGTGGAACCACATCCGGGTGCGCAGATACGCCGATAAACGCCCAGGAATGG
>JAUPTR010000424.1 GCA_030917985.1 Pseudomonadota bacterium
CGAATGCGGCGCCGTTCCTGCCAGACAATTGTCAAATAATCACACTACATTCCATAACCTCCGCCTGTGGCTGACCGCACTGTTTGTGCTGTTTGCCATTTCGCTCAGCGCAATCACTGTCTGGTCGGTGCTCGACAGCTACCGTCGGGTGCTGAATGACGCCGGCCAGCAGGCAACCCGGCTGGCACGCAGTCTGGAAGAGCACGTCAGCCGCACCATGGCGTCCTCCGGGCAGGCCATGCAGCCGGTGATTGACCTTGCCGAACAGCGGGGTGGAGTGGAGTTTGTGCCGGAGGCGGAAATCCACGCGCTGATGCGTGATCGTATTGCCGCCACGCCGCAAATCCGCGGCATTATCGCCATCAAACCCAATGGTCTGATTCACGCGCACGGCCTGATTTATCCAATGAAGAAAGTCAGCCTGGCTGACCGGGATTATTTTCAGTTGCATATCCAGGATTCAAGCCTCGAATATCTGTTGTCCCGCCCCTTGGCCAGCCGCACCGATGGCAAGTTGCTGATTCCGATGACACGCCGCATCAATCTGCGCGATGGAGCGTTTGGTGGCCTGATTCTCGCCGGTCTGGAGCCGGAATATTTTCTGCGTTTCTACAGTTCGCTGGAAATGCCTGAGGGATCAATCATCGCACTGCTGAATCATCAGGGACGCGAGCTGCTGCGCTTCCCGGCGGCGGCAGATCAGAGCCAGGAGGGTGTGCCGCTGTCGCAATTGCGTGCGCTGAGCAGCTCTGGCGGCATTCATGCCGATACCACCTTACTCGGTCATCACGACCGTTTGTACACGGTGCGGGAAGCCAGTGCGCTTAATGTTTATGTGATTGTTGGTATCAGCCGCGCCAGTGCGCTGGCGGGCTGGGAGCATGAGAAAAATGTGCGGATTGGCCTGCTGTTGCTGGCCATGCTGGCCTTGGCCGCTTTGTACATTCTTGCCCTGCGTCAGTTGCGGCGGGCGCAGGAGAGTGACAAACAACTGGCTTTGGCGCAGTTTGCCGTTGATCAATCGCCGGATTTTGTGCTGTGGGTGCGCCAGGATCTAAATATTGCCTACGCCAATGCGGTGGTGGGAGACCGTCTGCGGGTGCTGCGTGAAGATCTGTTGCAGCGGCCGATTGCCGCATCTGGATTGCTGCCGGAGGGTGTTGACTGGGAGCAGGTGTTGTCGCGCACTGATCGGCAGTTGCGTATCCAGTTTGAAACCGCGTTGCAGCCACAGCGTGGTGAGCCGATTCCGGTGGAAATGGTTGTCAACCGGCTGCAGTTCGGCAGCGAAACCTATTATTGCCTTGCTGCGCGCGACATCAGCGAGCGCCGGCGGGTCGAAGCGGAATTGCGCCGTCATCGTGACCATCTGCAGCAAATGGTGGATGAACGTACGGCGGAGTTACGGGCCATTTTTGCCGCAACGCCGCTGGCCATCCTGATGACGGTGGATGACCAGGTGCGTTTGGTCAATCCCGCACTGGAGCAGATGTTCGGGCGCTGCTCACGTGAGGTGGTGGGCGGAAGTATCGAGGCCTTGTTCTCGGACTTTTCCAGTGCCCGCCGTTATCGTGACGCCTTGCACCTGGCGCTGGTTGATGGCCAGATTTACAGCAATGAAGTGTTGTTCCGGCGGCAGAGCGGATCGGTATTCTGGGCGCATGTCCATTGCCGGGCGATTGACCCGTCCAACCCTATGGCCGGCACCATCTCGGTAATCGAGGATATCAGTTCGCGGCGTGCTGCCGAACAGTTGCTGAAACAGAGCGAAGAACTGAATCGCACGGTTATCGAAACCTGTGCCGACGGATTTGTGCTGTTTGACGCACAATTACGCCTGCAGTTGGTGAATCCGGCGCTGCGGGTGATGCTGGGTTGTGATCAGCAGACCTTTGTTGAGCGTTATTCCGCAAACGAACTGCTGGCTTTGCCACAAGGGATTGAACATGGCGAGGTCATGCTGCAGTGGTTGCGGCATGCGGACAATGGCGTTGAAATCGAGTTGTGTTCCCGTGCCGGGCTGTCGGTGCCGGTGCTGGTTAATCGCACGCCAATCTGGGATGAGCGCGGTGAGTTGCGTTACATCTTTGCTTTCTACACCAATATTGCCCAGCAAAAAGCCATTGAGCATGCGTTGACTCGAGCCAAAGAGGCGGCAGAGGCGGCCAATCTCGCCAAGTCGAGTTTCCTTGCAAGCATGAGCCACGAGCTGCGCACGCCGATGCATGCCATTCTCAGTTATTCCGATCTGGGCCTGGAAAAGGCTGAGGGCGAAGAGCAGGAAAAACTACGCCGTTATTATCAGCGCATCAATGTCAGCGGCAAGCGGCTGCTGGGGCTGATCAATGATCTGCTGGACCTGGCCAAGCTGGAAGCGGGCAAAATGAGTTATGAACTGGCGCCGCATAATCTGCAGGTGCTGGTGGATGACGCGTTGGCCGAAATTCGTCCGCTGATGGAATCCAAGCAGTTGCGCTTACAATTTCAGCCCGACGAACGCTCCATTTCGCTGATTTGCGATCGCAACCGGATTTTGCAGGTGCTGGTAAATTTGCTCGGGAACGCGGTCAAGTTCACGCCACCCGGTATGTGCATTTATCTGGGCTTTTTGCATGATGAGCCGATGCGTGGCGGCGGGATTGGATCAGGCATCCGTTTGCGTGACGAGGGGCCGGGCATTGCCAGCGATGAACTGGAGAGTATTTTTGAGAAGTTCATCCAGGGCAGCAGCACCCACAAGCAGGGCGGAACAGGCCTGGGCCTTGCCATTTGCCGTGATATCGTGCGCGATCACGGGGGCGAGGTCTACGCCAGTAACGACGCCGCTGGCGGCGCCGTATTTACCCTGTTGTTGCCGTGTGAAAACTGAGTTCATCAGGCCTTGGCGTACAGCACAAAAACGGTTGGGCGTTTGTGCAGGTCAGGTTTGTCCTTGGGCCATTCTCCGACCGTCCGCGAGATGATTTGCTGAGTTGCCGTGCTCAGGTCTGTGGCGCTGCAGATCAATGTCTGCTGCTGGCAGTTCTGCAACAGTGATTCCAGCATCTGGTTGTTACGATAGGGCGTTTCGATGAAGGCGATAGCCTCGTCAAACTGGCGTGAACGTTGTTCCAGTTTCTGCAATGTCTGTTTTCGCTCGTTGGCATCCACAGGCAAATAGCCTTGAAAACTGAAGCGCTGGCCGTTGGCGCCTGATGCCATCAGCGCGAGCAGAATCGATGACGGCCCGATCAATGGTTTGACACAGATGCCACGTCGATGCGCAAGTCGCACCAGGTCTGCGCCGGGGTCGGCAATCGCCGGGCAGCCTGCCTCCGACATCAGGCCAACATCTTCACCCGCCAGCAATGGTTGCAGCAAGCTTTCCAGTTGGGCCACTTTGGTGTGTTCATTCAGTTCGTGCAGCAGCAGGTCGCGAATCGGCGTACTGACGTTCAGCCACTTCAGGTGTTGCCGTGCCGTTTTGCTGTTTTCGACAATAAAGGTGCGCAGTTGGTCGGCCTGTGTCGCGACGGCGCTCGGCAGCGACTGTTCCAGAGTGGCTTCGCCCAGCGGAGTGGGAATCAGGTAGAGAGTGCCGAGTGCCATTACAGAATCCTGAATCCTGCATGTTGCAGCATGCTGACCAGTTCAATCAGCGGCAGGCCGATCAAGGCATTGGGGTCGGTGCCTCGCATCGCCGACATCAGTACGATGCCCAAGCCTTCCGATTTGGCGCTGCCCGCGCAATTATAGGGTTGTTCCTGGCGCAGGTAGGCTTCGATAAATTCGTCGCTGAGCTGACGAAAATCCACTTCGGTTTGCACATCTTTTACTTGCATGCTGTCATTGCGACCGTCGTACAGCGCCAGTGCCGTGTGGAAAATAACGGTGCGGCCACGCATTAACTGCAACTGTGCCACGGCACGCTCGTGGTTGCCGGGTTTGCCGATTTGCAGGTCATCCAGCGTCGCGACCTGGTCCGAGCCGATGATCAACGCACCGGGGTAGCGGTATGCCAATACACGGGCTTTTTCCTGTGCCAGCCGGAGCGCGGTATCGGCCGGGCCTTCTCCAGCCAGAGGTGTTTCATTAATATCGGGCGCCGCAACTTCAAACGGAATGCCCAGACGTGTCAGCAGTTCGCGCCGATAGGGGGAGGTGGAGGCCAGAACCAGAACAGGGTTGCTCATGTGTAATCCTGACGGCGCTTTGGGCCACTTAAAGCCGCGCCGGATAAAGATGTTTTGACAGAAAAGGAGCGCGATTATATCATGCGCGGTTTATGTCAAAACCCTTGATTATCGACAGCGGCGAGTTTGCTCGCGAAGGCCTGTCTCTGAACGGCGAAATCGCGTTGCGGGATCTGCAGCGTGTGCTGGGCAGTGTGCAGTCTGATGCCGGAGTCATCCGGTATGCGTTGCAAGGGGGTGTCGACAAACTGCAGCGCCGTTATTTGCGCTTGAGCGTGACTGGTGAAGTCAGCTTGCTGTGTCAGCGCTGCATGTTGCCGTTTGCTTTTGCCATTGATGGCGATTCGTTGTTGACGTTGTTCGATAACGAGATCGATATCGATGCTGCCAGTGAGCAGGATGAAACGCTGGAAGGAATTCTGGCTTCTCGTGAGCAATCGGTGGTCGATCTGATCGAGGACGAAATTCTGTTGGCCTTGCCATTGGCGCCAAAACACGAAGTGTGTGCGCCAGACGGCAATTCGGACAGTGTTGCGAAGAAACCCAATCCGTTTGCGGTGTTGCAACAGCTTAAAGTGAATAAGCAGGCCGACCCGGATTAATATTGATTTTTGGTAAGGAGTCACACAAATGGCAGTTCAACAGAACAAAAAATCCCCGTCGAAACGCGGCATGCACCGTGCGCACGACTTCCTGACCGCGCCGGGCCTGGCTGTTGAGCCGGTAACTGGTGAGGTTCATCTGCGTCATCACATCAGCCCGAACGGTTTCTACCGTGGCAAGAAAGTGATCCGCACCAAAGGCGAATAAGCGTCTTTTTGCTGCAACAAAAAAGCCCTGAATAATCAATTCAGGGCTTTTTTGTTGCCATCAAACTGTCTTCGCTGCCACAATTGCCAACCACCATCACGTGCTCGACACAATGGACATCACCGTCGCAATCGATGTAATGGGGGGCGATCATGGCAGTCATGTCACCGTTCCCGCTGCGCTCAAGTTTCTGCAAACCAATCCTGATATCAACCTGATTCTGGTCGGCCTGCCGGATGTGATCAACGCCGAGTTGCGCACCCGCAAGGCAGAGGTTGGCCCCCGGCTGAGGGTACATGCCGCGTCGGAGGTGGTGACGATGGATGAGTCTCCGGCCCTGGCCTTGAAGAATAAAAAAGACTCATCAATGCGCGTTGCCGCCAATCTGGTCAAAAGCGGTGAAGCGCATGCCTGCGTTTCTGCCGGCAATACCGGGGCATTGATGGCGATTTCACGTTTTGTGCTGAAAACCCTGCCCGGCATCGAGCGTCCGGCGATTGCCAAAATGTTGCCGAATGTCACTGGCGGCACAACCTGCGTGCTGGATCTGGGCGCGAATGTTGACTGTACGCCGGAGCAACTGGTGCAGTTCGGTATCATGGGGGCGATGCTGTTTGCTGCCGTTCGCCAGAAAGAGCGCCCGTCGGTTGGTCTGCTCAATATCGGTTCGGAAGAGATCAAGGGCAATGAAGTGGTCAAACAGGCGAGCGACCTGTTACGCAATGCCGGCTTGCGCTTTCATGGCAATGTCGAGGGTAACGATATCTATAAAGGCACCGTCGATGTGGTCGTCTGCGATGGTTTTATCGGCAATATCGCACTGAAAACCTCGGAAGGGCTGGCCTCGATGATTGCTACCCTGTTGCGGGAAGAATTCAAGCGCAACTGGCTGACCAGATTGGCTGCCTTGCTTGCGTATCCGGTGCTGCGGCGTTTTCGCGAGCGGGTGGATTCGCGTCGCTATAACGGTGCCAGTTTGCTGGGCTTGCGCGGCATTGTTGTGAAAAGCCATGGTGGCGCCGATGAACTGGCATTTCAATATGCCATTGAGCAGGCTGTGAGCGAGGTAAAAAACCGCGTGCTGCAGCGTATCGAGCACGGTTTGTCGTTGCGGACTCCGGCGGCAGCCAGCGGGGAGAGTTAGCCATGTATGCGCGAATCATCGGAACCGGCAGTTATCTTCCTGAGCGGGTGTTGACGAACGATGAATTGGCGCAGCAGGTTGATACCAGTGACGACTGGATTACCACTCGTACCGGCATCAAGCAGCGGCACATTGCTGCCGAGGGCGAGACCTCCAGTGATCTTGCCTTGCAAGCCAGCAGGGCTGCGCTGCAAGCGGCGGGTGTGGCGCCAGAAGATCTGGATTTGATTATTGTCGCCACAACTTCGCCGGATATGGTTTTCCCCAGCACGGCCTGTATTTTGCAGGATAAGCTGGGGATTCACGGTTGTCCGGCGTTTGACGTTCAGGCGGTATGTGCCGGCTTTGTTTACGCCTTGGCGACCGCCGATCAATTCGTTCGCAGCGGCATGGCGCGCACTGCGCTGGTAGTCGGTAGCGAAGTATTTTCCCGCCTGCTTGACTGGAACGATCGGGGTACCTGCGTCTTGTTTGGCGACGGTGCCGGCGCTGTAGTGTTGCGGCAGGATGTGGTGCCGGGAATCATCGGTGCCGACCTGCATGCCGATGGGCGTTCGCGGCATCTGTTAAACGTGCCTGCACGTATCGAGCGTGGCGTGATTCTTGGCAATCCCTATCTGTATATGGATGGTCAGGCGGTTTTCAAATTTGCCACCACCGCTCTGGCCGAGGCTGCCGAGGCAGTGTTGAAGAAACACGGCCTGACAAAAAGCGATATTGATTGGCTGGTGCCACATCAGGCCAATTTACGCATTATTGAAATGACTGCACGCAAGCTCGGCCTGCCTATGGAGCGGGTGGTGGTCACGCTGGC
>JAUPTR010000425.1 GCA_030917985.1 Pseudomonadota bacterium
CATATTAGCAGGTAAATTGTTCGATAAAACAGAATATATGTGCAGTAAATGTGCTGTTTTTCGGATGTATTCGAACTGTTACACATTGCCCCGCGTTTATCCAACAAAACAGGAGATGCATCATGCAATGCCCTCTGTGTAATGTGCCTTTACAAATGACTGTACGCAAGGATGTGGAAATCGACTATTGCCCGCAGTGCCGTGGCGTATGGCTTGATCGTGGCGAGCTGGACAAGATCATCGAGCGCAGCAATGCCGAGCTGGCACCACCTCCGGTGGCCGAGCGGCCACGCCGGGATGACTTCGGCCATGGCCAGCAATACGAGCGTGGTGCTTATCCGCCCGCGCAGCATGATCGGCAGCAATACTCGCAGCATCCGAAAAAGCGCAAATCGTTTCTCAGCGATCTGCTCGACTTTGACTGAAAGTTAACGCGTGAATCAAACCATTTTGAAACAGGAGGGAGTGGCCAATGATTGAATCCGTCGGCAACGGCTGGATGTGGGCCGGTTTTATTGTGTTTGTGCTGGCGATGCTGGCCGTGGACATATTTGCCCTGGGTGGCAAAAATGCACACAGGGTGTCGGTCAAAGAGGCCTTGGGCTGGTCCATCGTCTGGGTGAGCCTGGCGCTGCTGTTCAACGCCGGCCTGTGGTGGTATCTGGATGTGAACGTGGGCCGTGAAGTGGCCAACACCAAGGCGCTGGAGTTCCTGTCCGGCTATCTGATCGAAAAATCGCTGTCGGTCGACAATATCTTCGTGTTCCTGATGGTGTTCAGCTATTTTGCGGTTCCGCCGGAGTATCAGCGTCGGGTGCTGCTGTACGGCATTCTGGGTGCGCTGGTGATGCGTGCCATCATGATCTTGCTGGGCGTGTGGCTGGTGACGCAATTCAGCTGGGTGTTGTACGTGTTTGGCGCGTTCCTGGTTATCACCGGCGTGAAAATGCTGATTTTTGCCGATCATGAGCCGGATCTGGAAAAGAACCCGATCCTGCGCTGGCTGCGCGGCCATCTGCGTATCACCAAGGATTATGAAGGTGAGCGTTTCTTCACCATTCGCAATGGCGTGCGTTACGTCACCCCGTTGTTCCTGGTGCTGATTCTGATCGAGGCAACCGATCTGGTGTTTGCGGTGGACAGTATTCCGGCGATTTTTGCCATCACCACCGACCCGTTCATCGTCTTCACCTCCAACATCTTCGCCATTATGGGCCTGCGGGCGCTGTATTTCCTGCTGGCGGACATGGCCGACCGTTTCCACCTGCTGAAATACGGTCTGGCGCTGGTGTTGATCTTTGTTGGCGGCAAGATGCTGGCGGCTTACTGGTTCCACCTGCCGGTGCAGTATTCGCTGGCGATTGTCGGCACAATCATCTTCGGCTCGATTGTGCTGAGCCTGAAGCTGAGCAAGCCACAGCCAGCGCAGCACTGATCGTTGTTCACAAAAGCAAAACCACGTTCGTAGAACGTGGTTTTGCTTTTCAGCAACCCGAAGGGGGTACTGCCGCAAAAAAACGCTTATTTTCGCGGCAGTGGAAGGGGCCCACCGGCCCGGCGCTTGATGATCACCCCGCTTCGACAGGCTACTGGAGAATTGCCCGCAAGCAGCATCCAGCAAGGCGTGCAGGCCGGGCTGTTCGCCAGTATCCATGCGCTCTGCAGGCAAGGGCGCAACCTGGAAACGGCAGTTCACCGTTTTTTGCTGTTTCAGAGCTGCATGAATGCGCGCAATGCTGCCATCGCCGACGCTCACCCGGAGGGGGTATCCAGCTGCCGTCTACCGATTCAATCGGAATAAGTGATGGTGTGCCCGGGGCCAAGGGTGGTGCCGGTCACATGCACGTTAATGTGGTTTCTCAATTCAACCTCCACATCACATACACATCGGGTGCTGCTGAACCACCAGTAGTCATCGCAACGAACGTGAATACTCACGGCATTGGCAGGAATCTGGATAGTGTCGCCCCAGCCACTGGTGCGCTTGGCGTTATTGCCTCCATATCCAATGGTGGTGCGTGTTTCCTTGCCCTCGCTGTCAATATCCCGCACTACCCAGAAGATGTTCCACTTGAACACATAGGCACAATTTGAACTCAGATGCAGTGAGTGGCCGTGTGTAACGGTGCGGGTGATTTTTACGTATTCGGTGGCGGAGTTGATGGTTGCGACCTTGTTGTCGGTCAGATAATTGCAGCAATATCGTATCCATCGCATTGGTGATGGATTTTTTCTCGCAATGGATCAGAACACATTCCTGGCCTTCCATGGTTTGCCGGGTGAGCAGTCTGGTTCGGCCATCAAAGGCAAGATCCGACTCGGCGCGTTTGAGTTGGTAGAGGTAGTCGGTAACAGCTGTATTCATGTGACCCTGCTTTCCATCTGCAGATGATTTTGGGGAGTGCGGCCATGAATGGCCGGCCGTTCAGGCCTCAGCAATCAACGTGCCACATGCAAGGCTGCGAATATGCGCTTGTTTTCAAAGCGGAGTATGTGCACGGGCAATCAGCGATGGGTTGAATTTGACCCGTGATCTGAACGGGTTTGGGTATAAAAATACCCGCGCCTGGCAAGATCGCCACGGCAAACAAGGTGGCTTTGAAAATCTGGATGTGGCTGGCGCACCGACAGAATGCCGGTGCCCGACTCGGGATCAACGTTGAGTGTGTCAGCATACGGTGCCTTTTGCCTCACCGGATGAACGGCATCAGCGGCGACACAGGCGTCAATAGAACCTGACACGCACGAACCTGAGGCATATCAAGCCAGGCGTAGAGCAAATTGTCCATTTCTTGCCAAAATTGATTTGCATCAGTATCGGCAGGGCAGGGCAATTTTATGCTGATACCATCTTGGTCAAAGCATAAGCAGCGCTACAAAACCTGAATTTGACCCTGCCGTTCCGGTGTGTCGAGGCGCAACCCGCTGGCCGGAAAAATATCATATCAACAAGTACATATCGGGAAGTGACATGAGTACACCCAGCCAATTCGACTCCATTGAAGCATGTGTGGATAGTCTGTTTGCCACCGTCGGCAATCACATCACTCTGGGTATCCCGCTTGGAATCGGCAAACCCAATCCGCTGGTCAATGCCATTTATCGTCGCGTCAAGGCCAACAAGGCATTCAAGCTGAAGATCATCACCGCTTTGTCGCTGGAAAAGCCGCATGGCCACAGCGACCTGGAGAAGCGCTTTCTTGAGCCGTTTGTCGAGCGTGTGTTTGGCAATTACCCCGATCTGGATTATGTGACTGATCTGCGCCAGGGCAAGCTGCCGCCGAATATCGAAATCTCCGAGTTTTTCATGAAAACCGGTGACTATCTGGATAACCCCACGGCGCAGCAAAGTTATATCTACTCCAATTACAGCCACGTAGCGCGCGACATGCTGGTGCAGGGGGTGAATGTGATGGCGCAGGCCGTGGCGGCAAAAGTGGTGGATGGCAAGCTGCGCCTTTCCCTCTCGTCCAACCCGGATGTGACTCTGGATGCACTGGATCTGATCCGTGCCGACAAGACCCGGCAGGTGGTGACGATTGCGGTGATCAACAATGACATGCCTTTCATGCCCAACGATGCTGACGTTGCGGCCGAATCCTTCGATTTTATCGTGAATGATCCGGCTGCCAGCCA
>JAUPTR010000426.1 GCA_030917985.1 Pseudomonadota bacterium
CTCACGACGATCGCTCAAGTCCGACAGGCTGCTAGCGCCGATCAGCATCAAGCCCGACAGGCTACCGATCAGCCCGCGTTGCGCCAGATGCGTGGCAGCCATTGCCGGATCAGGCTGGCAAACCAGCGGTGAGGCTGGCCGCCGTTTTGCGGGCGTGCCGGCAAGGCTGGCTGCTGCTGCACGCGGCAGGCCTGCAGCGCCTGGCACAATACAGCGTGTGTTGCGTGCGCCCGATACACCTGCCCTGCGTGCAGCACGATATCCTCTGCGCCAGCCGTCAGCCACAGGCTGCCCGCCAGGCAACGCACGGTTTCGCCACGCTGCAGCGACAACCAGCACAGTTGCCCCGCATCGAGGTGGGCAGGGTTCGACATGATGGCCTCCAGTCGGCGCAAAAACAGGGTTTCAGCTTAGCGCCGCTGCCGCTGCCGCAACAGCCTCAGCCCCGTGGCAATCAAGGCATAACACTTGCCGCTGCCGTATAACTGTTATGCTGCAATTGCAGCAAAACTGTCTCTGTATGGTTTGCGCCAATCTTGCGAGCATGATTGCCTGTTGTCTGCCCGGAGAAAGCCCCGCCATGAACCTTGCCCTGCCTGCCGCTCAAGGCCGCTCAGGCCATCTGTATGAATCGCTGGCAGCGGAAATCGCCAATATGATCGGTGCCGGCGTGATCAAGTCCGGCGAAAAGCTGCCGTCGATCCGCAAGCTGTCAACGCAGCGTGATGTCAGCCTCTCTACGGTGATGCAGGCGTTTCGCGTGCTGGAAGACCGGGGCCTGATCGAAGTACGGCCGCAGTCGGGTTTTTTTGTGCGGCGCCAGCTGTTGCGACAGCCGCCGACCATCTCTGCGCCGCCGCCACAACCCACGCTGGTGGCCATCGACGATGTGCGCCGCCGTATTCTGCAGGAAACCCGCAAGGAAAACGGCATGGCACTGGGCGCCGCGCTGATTGATCCAACGCTGTTTCCGAATCAGGCGCTGCAGCGGCTTTTGTCTGGCATCACCCGCCGCCAGCCCGAGCTGATCGGCAGTTATGCGATTCCG
Organism: Pseudomonadota bacterium; assembly: GCA_030917985.1. Taxonomy (GTDB): domain Bacteria; phylum Pseudomonadota; class Gammaproteobacteria; order Burkholderiales; family SCOH01; genus CALMFQ01. The sequence goes on from JAUPTR010000426.1 coordinate 1,049, forward strand.
CCCGGCCGCATCGAGCTGCGCCGGCAACTGGCGCGGCGTTCGCTGGAGTGGGGCGGCGAGCTTGACCCGGAGCAGCTGGTGATCACCAGCGGCTGTATCGAATCGCTGCACCTGGCGTTGCGCGCCGTCACCCAGCCGGGCGACGTGGTTGCCATCGAATCGCCGGTGTATTACGGCATTCTCAATCTGCTGGAGGCGCTGGGGCTGAAGGCAATGGAGATTCCCACCCATCCGCAGACCGGCATGTCGGTGGATGCACTGGAGCTGGCCACCCGCAACGGCAGCGTCAAAGCGGTGCTGGTGGTGGCCAACTATGGCAACCCGCTCGGCAGCCTGATGCCGGACGCCAACAAGCAGCGGCTGGTGCAACTGATGGCCGAGCGCGGCATTCCGCTGATCGAAGACGAAATCTACGGTGACTTTTATCACGGCACAGAGCGGCCCACGCCGCTGAAAGGGTTTGATAGCGGCGGCAATGTGCTGCTGTGCAGCTCTTTCAGCAAAGTGCTGGCGCCGGGTTTCCGCGTTGGCTGGGTGGCCGCCGGGCGTTATCAGCGGCGGGTGGAGGCGCTCAAGGCGATCACCACCATGTCTACCCCGGAAATGCTGCAGCTGACGCTGGCGCAGTTTCTCGAAGGCGGCGGATACGATCACCACCTGCGGCGCCTGCGCCGCGCCTGTGTTGATCAGGTGCATGCCATGTTTGATGCGGTGTGCCGGCATTTTCCGCCCGAGGCCAAGGTCAGCCTGCCGCAGGGGGGCTATGTGTTGTGGGTAGAGCTGCCGCAGCAGGTGGACACGGTGCGGCTATTGCAGGTGGCACTGGCAGAAGGCATATCGTTTGCGCCCGGTGTGTTGTTTTCCAGCACGCCGGGGCAATATGCCCACTGCCTGCGCCTGAGTGCGGGCGGCCGCTGGCGGCCAGAAGTGGCTCAGGCACTGGCCCGCCTCGGGCAGTTGCTCCAGCAACACATGCACGGCTGAAACCCGGCAGGCTGCAGGCCGCGCCAGCATTGCCTTGCAGGCCGGCTTGCAGGGCAATACGGGTAAGCCTTGCAGGGGCGGTGCCTATTTGCCCTTGGCTGCCGCCTCTTTTGCCTTGGCTTCTGCCGCTGCACGGGCTTCGGCCGCCACCAGCGTGGCAGGTTTTTCCACTGCAGGCAGTTTCAGCTGGGTAGACAGCAGGCCGGATTCCTTGAACAACCCGGCAATCTGCGTTTCGATCGCCTTGCGCTGCACGATAAAACCATCGTTGATCTGCTTGATCAGCTTGTCGCGCTCTTTTTCCAGTTCCAGCCGGAAAGCCGGGTTGCGATTGACAATCGGCTTGTCCATTTCCGCCTGGACATCGGCCTGCCGTTTTTTGTCGAGCTTGGCCAGCTCGGTTTCCAGATCGAGGATTTCATAGTTGATATCAGTGCGGCGCCGCTCTTTGGCCAGTCGCTCGTTCAGCGCCTGCATCGATTCCTTGCTGCCGATCTTGGGTGTGCTGCCTGCCGGCGCTGGCGCCGCAGCCGGTGCGGGCGCCGGCATCGGGCGCAGCGGCTGCTGTTTGCGAATCTGATCGCAGGGGAAATCCTGAAAAACGGTTTTGCCATCAATCTGGCAACGATAATGCGAAGGCGCCTCATCGGCCGCAAACACGCTGCTCGCCAGCAGCAGGGAAGACAACAACAGGGCAGGGCGGGGCAGCAGCATGGGGGCAATTCCAGTTTGAGGGCAACGCTACCATCATAGACCAGCACGGCCCGCTCTGGTATTGCCTTGCCGCCAAGGCTGCAGACCAGTATCGATGCGGTTTACAGCGGCAAGGCTGCAGGTAGGTCGGACTTCAGTCCGACGCGGTGCCCAATGCTAGCGACAGTGTCGGACTGAAGTCCGACCTACAGCTCCCAGCCTATTTTCGCGGCCAGCGCGCCAGCCTGTTAAAATCCACGGCTAACCATCCGCTGCGAGCCACCATGACTTCCTCCGCATTCTCCTCCCTGGCACTGGCGCCGGTATTGCTGCAAAACCTCGACAGCCTCGGCTATCAGCAGATGACCGAAATCCAGGCACAAAGCCTGCCGCTGATTCTGGAAGGGCGCGATCTGATTGCGCAGGCGAAAACCGGCAGCGGCAAAACCGCCGCGTTTGGCCTGGGCCTGCTACATCGCCTCAACCCCAGCTATTTTGCGATTCAGGGCTTGGTGTTGTGCCCGACGCGTGAATTGGCGGATCAGGTGGCGCAAGAGCTGCGGCGGCTGGCGCGGCAGGCCGACAACATCAAGGTGCTGACCTTGTGCGGCGGAGCGCCGATGGGGCCGCAGATTGCCTCGCTGCAACACGGCGCGCATATTGTTGTCGGCACGCCGGGGCGCATCCGCGATCACCTCGGGCGTGGCAGCATCAACCTCGGCACGGTGAAAATGCTGGTGCTGGACGAAGCCGACCGCATGGTCGACATGGGCTTTTACGACGACATCGCCGGCATTGTCAGCGCCTGCCCCTCACACCGGCAGACGCTGCTGTTCTCCGCCACCTATCCCGACGACATCCGCCGCGCCAGCGCCCAGTTTCTGCGCCAGCCGGCCGAGGTCAAGGTTGAGGCGCAACACGACAACAGCCGCATCGAACAACGCTTTTACAAAGTGGCCGACGACCAGCGCGCCGCCGCCGTGGTGGCGCTGCTGCAACACTACCGGCCAACGTCAGCCTTGTTATTCTGCAACACCAAAATCCGCTGCCGCGAACTGGTGCAGGCGCTGCAGCAGCAGGGCTTCTCCGCCTTGGCGCTGTATGGCGATCTGGAGCAGCGCGACCGCGACGAAACCCTGCTGCAATTCGCCAACCAGAGCTGCTCGGTGCTGGTCGCCACCGACGTTGCCGCGCGCGGGCTCGACATCAGCAGCCTCAGCGCCGTGATCAACGTCGACGTCAGCAAAGACACCGAAGTGCACATCCACCGCGTCGGCCGCACCGGCCGTGCCGGCGACAAAGGCCTGGCGCTGTGCCTCGCCTCGCCATCCGAAAACAAATGGGTGAAATTGATCGAGCAATACCAGGGGCGCCCGGTGGAATGGTTTGACCTGCCCGAGCCAGAAGCGGGCAGCCAGCCGCTGCAGGCGCCGATGGTCACCCTCAACATCTTC
>JAUPTR010000427.1 GCA_030917985.1 Pseudomonadota bacterium
TTCCACTTGTCCGGCTCGCTCACTGCAGAGCAACTCGCGCCGCTGCGGAGCTGTGGACTGACGCTCGCCAGCGTTCATCCGATTCGCAGTTTTGCCCAGCCACAGCTGGCCATCGGCCAATTTGCCGGCACCTGTTGCGGCGCCGAGGGTGATGCCGGCGCGCTGGCATTGTTGCTGCCCCTATTCAGCGGCATCGGCGCTCAAACCTTTACGATCGATAGCCAGCACAAATCGCTGTATCACGCAGGCAGCGTGATGGCCTGCAATTATCTGGTGAGTTTGCTGGAGGCCGGCCTGCAATGCTTCGAAGCGGCTGGCGTAAGCCGTGAACATGCGACAACGGCCCTGCTGCCCTTGCTGCACGGCACGCTGGACAATATCGACAAGCTGGGAACCGCCAAAGCGTTGACCGGGCCAATCGTGCGGGGCGATAGCAGCGTCGTGGAGAAACATCAGGCGGCGCTGCAGCAAAACCTGCCACAGCTATTGCCGCTGTATCAGTTACTGGGGCAACACACACTGAAGCTGGCATCGGCACAATTATCAGCAACTGCGCTGCAGACGCTGGCCGAGACACTGGCCCACACAAACAAAGCGCCCCGCGACTGAGCCGCGGGGCGCTTTTATCAATTCAGTCAGGAATGCTTATTTTATGGTGAACAACTGGTGGAAATTGGCAATTTCCAGCACTGATTTCACCGTGCCCTTGGCATTCGACAAGGTGATCGGCTTGCTGCCAACCCGCTCTTTCAACAGCAGCAACATGCCCAGTGCCGAGCTATCCAGATATTCCACGCCGCCCAGATCGATTTCCATTTCCTTGAATGTGCCGGAATCGAGAATCGGCGTGTATTCGGTCTTGAAATCGCGATATGCGTCAAAGGTAAAACTACCGGACAACACAAAGCGTGCCTTGCCATTTTCATTAAACGTTTTGATCTGCATTTTGAGAACCTTTATCCACTACATTGCTGTCATCCAGCAATATAGACAATCCGAGCGCGCTTGGCGGAAATACTGTAATTTAGCGCGTCCTCATTTCCCCTGATCAAGCACCATGGCTGCAACCCCCGCCCGCTGGCACCAAGTACTGTTCACCCGCAAGATGCTGATCTGCGTGTTTACCGGATTCAGCTCTGGCCTGCCGCTGTATTTGTTGCTGCAACTGGTGCCGGCATGGCTGCGCACCGAGCAGGTGGATCTGAAGGCAATCGGTGCCTTTGCACTGATCCAGTTTCCCTATACCTGGAAATTTATCTGGTCGCCGCTGCTGGATCGCTTCAGCCTGCCCTGGCTGGGGCGCCGCCGTGGCTGGATGGCGCTGTCACAACTGGCACTGATGCTGGCGATTCCCGCATTTGGGCTGTTCCGGCCCACCGTGGACATCTGGGCGATCGCCTATCTGGCGGCGGCCATCGCATTTTTTTCCGCCTCGCAGGATATCGTGCTGGATGCCTATCGCCGCGAATTGCTGCTGGAAGAAGAGCTGGGGCTGGGCAACTCGGTGCACATCAACGCCTATCGGATTGCCGGACTGGTGCCGGGCTCGCTGTCGTTGATTCTGGCGGATCATCTGCCTTGGGCCAGCGTGTTTGCCATCACCGCAATTTTCATGCTGCCGGGGTTGGTGATGACCTTGATGATCAGCGAACCACAACTGGCCAAGGGTGCACCCAAAACCCTGCGCGAAGCAGTGGTCGAACCATTTCATGAATTCATCACCCGCCAGGGCTGGCGCCCCGCCCTGCTGATTCTGGCTTTTATATTTCTCTACAAGCTCGGCGACAGCATGGCTACCGCACTGGCCACTCCGTTCTATCTGGATATGGGCTTTTCGAAATCGGAAATTGGCCTGGTGGCGAAACATGCCGGCCTCTGGCCCGCTGTGTTTGGTGCACTGCTGGGCGGATTATGGATGGTAAAACTGGGCATCAACCGCGCCTTGTGGCTGTTTGGTGTGGTACAGGTGGTGTCGATTCTCGGTTTTGCCTGGCTCAGCCTGAACGGCCCCTACCCCGAGATTGGTACCCACCATCTGACGATGCTGGCACTGGTGATCAGCTTCGAGGCACTCGGCGTAGGACTGGGCACAGCGGCATTCACCGCATATATCGCCCGCACCACCCACCCCAGCTACACGGCCACCCAGTTTGCGCTGTTCACCAGCCTGGCAGCGGTGCCCCGCACACTGATCAACGCTGCAACCGGCGTTATCGTTGAATATACCGGCTGGTTCAACTTTTTCCTGCTGTGCACACTGCTGGCGTTACCGGGCATGTTGTTGCTGCTGAAAGTGGCGCCGTGGCACGGCCCTGATCAGAAGGCCCAGTCGTAATCCACCGTCAACGGCGCATGATCGGAAAATTTTTCATCCTTGTAGATGAACGAGCTGAGCGCCTTGGCGGCGATCCCCTGTGTGGTGATGTGATAGTCGATACGCCAGCCGACATCCTTGGCATAAGCCTGGCCCCGATTTGACCACCAGGTGTAACCCGGCGTATCGGGATACAGCTTGCGCCAGACATCAACAAAGCCGACTTCGTCAAACAACTGCGTCAGCCAGGCGCGTTCTTCCGGCAGAAAACCGGAGTTCTTCAGATTGCCTTTCCAGTTCTTCAAGTCGATTTCCTTGTGGGCGATATTCCAGTCGCCACACAAAATCACCTCGCGGCCACTCTGCATCAGCTCGCGCAGATGCGGCATGAAACGCTCCATGAAGCTGAATTTAACCTGCTGCCGTTCTTCAGAACTGGAGCCGGACGGCAGATACAGCGCCACCACACTGAGATTGCCAAAATCGGCACGCAGATATCGCCCTTCCGCATCGATGTCGTCTATGCCCAAGCCCACAATCACCTGATCCGGCTTGCGGCGGCAATAAATACCGACACCGCTGTAGCCTTTTTTGTCGGCATAGTGAAAATAACCTTCCAGGCTGCCAGGGTTGCGCATTTGCGGCGTCAGGTCAGCCTCCTGCGCCTTCAGCTCCTGCAGGCACACCACATCCGCTTGTTGTTGTTCCAGCCAGGCAAAAAAACCCTTGTTGGCCGCCGAACGGATGCCGTTGAGATTGGCACTGATAATCCGCATTTTCACTCCAAA
>JAUPTR010000054.1 GCA_030917985.1 Pseudomonadota bacterium
AGCTCCAGCGATCCACCATTTCACGAGCGATGTTCTGAACCTTCCTATAGATGCGCCAGGTGTTTTTGCCGGCGGCCTTGGCCTGATACATGGCCATGTCGGCATTGGCGATCAGCTCTTCACCATTGCTGGCATGTTGCGGGAACAATGCCACGCCAACGCTGGTGCCAAGTCGCAGGCTCTGTCCTTCATAGCCAAAGGTAATCTGTTCCACTGCGCGCACAAGCCTGTCTGCCAGGGTTGTCATTTCCGTTTCATCCGCGCCGGGCACCAGCAGCGCGAACTCGTCGCCCCCCAGTCGGCAAAGGATTTCGTTACGCCGGATCTGTGCCGATATTTCCTGGGCAACACGGATCAGCATATTGTCTCCGGCACCATGGCCGAAGGTGTCGTTGATGTATTTGAACTCGTCCAGGTCGAAGAACAGCAGTGCTACGCTGCTCTTGTGGCGGTCTGCATCAAACAGCATGCGCGACAGTTCTTCCTGGAAGCGGTAACGATTGAACAGGCCGGTAAGCGAGTCGCGCTCTGCCAGAAATACCAGCCGTTCGGCGGCTCTGCGGCTTTCGGTAACATCCTCGAACAACCAGACACTACCAATCTTGCTGCCTGTGTCGCCATACACGCTGTGGTTATGTTGCTTGATGACACGGCCGTCATGCATGGCATATTCGCGCAGGCTGGTATCTATCGCCAGCAGTGAGGCGGGGTTGGTTTCGTCCTGCACGATGCAGATGTCCGGCATATTGCCGGCCTGGCGCAAGGCCTCGTCAACGTGGCTGCCGATGAGGGCTGCGTTATCGGTAATGCGCCATTGTTCGCGGAATGCCGGATTACAATAGACAATTCGCTCACGCTGGTCGACAAACAGAATGCCGACCGATATTGCGGCCAGCAATGCACCCAGACGTGCTTTTTCCTGCTCGGCTTCTGCGAGATAACGGCGTTGCATGCCTTGGGCGTGTTGCAGCTCCACCACCGCTTGCGACAGCACGCTTTGTGTCTCTTTGTAGTCGGTGTTGTCACGTGCACTGGCACGTACGCCGAGAAACGTGCCGTCTGCCGCACAAATCGGCGCCCAGGAAATGACGCACCAGAATTCACTGCCATCCTTGCGATGCCCACGAAACTCAACGTCCTGTCCGCTTGTGCCCTGCAGTGCCGGGCGCAGCAATGCCATTGCTTCTTCCGGGTCGCCTGCTATCAGCTGACGCGGAAAATCCTGCATTGCCAGGCATTCACCAGCACTGTAACCGAATATCCTTTCTACCGACGAATTGGCCCACAGCAATTTGCCTTCAGGCGAAACCCACAGTTCGGCTCCGTAGGTGTAGTCGGCGATCGCATGAAACTTGGCTTCACTTTCACGCAGATCCTGCAACTGTTGATGGATGGTGCTGGACATCGATTCAAAATCCCGTGCCAGCTTGCCGATTTCGTCATTGCGCCGAATATCGGGCAGGGTCTTGGCTTCACCATTGGCCATGCTCGTGACGGCATCCCCCAGGCGGCTGAGATCCTTGCTTAGGCGCATGCCAAACCACAGCAGCAGGGCGGTGGAAACGGCAACCGACAATAAGGCTATCGACAATGTTTGCCAGTACATCTCCCTGAGGCTGGACGCAAGGCTTTGCGTAATCACGCCATAATGCAGCGAGCCATAATAATCATCTGCCAGCTTCAGTGGTGTGACTGCATGAAAGGTTGTATCAAGGCGCCGCATTTGCAGCAGCGAGTCGGCGGCAGGGAGCGGGTGCGATACATTCCAGCCGCTGCTGACCACAATCTTGCCATGCCGGTCTTCCAGCACCAGATACTCGATTTGCTGACCGTTGCGCACGCTTTCCATCAAGTCAAAGGCGGTAGCGTAATCCTGTGCCAGCAGCGTGGGTATCAGCGTGGAATTAAAAAGCAGCCCCAGTTCCTGCAGTCGTTTATCGAGGCTGTCGCGCGCCACCCTGTCCCACGATTGCGACATGTTCATCGCCAAAACGCCAACCAGTGCAATCTGCACAAGCAATACGGCAACGACGATCCTGACCCTGAGGGGGCTGACACGGTTGTGTTGCATCAGGGGCCCAGCCTCCGCTTCAGCTCTTCTACATACGGGGCCAGCTGGCGGTTGTCCTGATCGGTGAGCGGTTTGGCGGCGGAAAAGCCCACGCGAGCCAGGAAATTTTTCTGTGGCGCAGTGATCTTGATGTAATCGTGCATGGCATCAAGCAATTTACTGCGTAGTTTTACCGGAATGCGTGAATGTATCAGTATGACCATCTGCGGTACTTGTTTGCTTTCGGCAATGATGCGGATGTTTTCACGGATTTCCATCGACATGGGTAGTAATGCAGAATCGGCAACCACTGCGGCGGCTGCTTCGCCGCGCAGCATCATCAGCGCTGCGGTATTGTGGAAGTCGTTGTAACGGAAATGAACATCAATGGGTGCTGCATCGGCGGGCCGGAAAAATTCGGTGCCCAGCATCGAGGTCATGGTCAGATGGTCGGGCAGGGCGATTGTCTGAGCCTTGAGGTCGGCGGGTTTCTGGTACGCAGAGTTTTTGTCGACAATCAGCAGAGCCTTGAGAAAACCCTCGCCCTTCAAGAGTGGCAGATAATTGGCTCTTTGTGCGGCCAGCAGTGCCGTATGCGGGCCAATGATGGCAATGTCGAATTCCTGATTGAGCAGGCGTTGCGCGTATTGGTCGTAATTGGGTGCCGTGATGGGCACCACCTTGGTTTCAGTCCGGTTGCTGAGGTGGTTGCAAAATGGCTGAAAAGCGCCAACCAGCGCCCGTGCGCTGAGAAAAGGCTCGATTGCCAGGGTCAGCTCATCGGCGGCCCTGGCAGCCTGGCAGGCCAGCAGCAATAACAGCAAGGGCAGCCAGCGGCTGCGGTAAATGGCCACTATCGGGCCCTTTGCGCAAGAATATTGGTCACAGCGTTTTGATGAAAACCTTGGATCGTCTCTGGTAATTATAGAAACGCTGTTTCTGAGGTGGTAGGTCATCCACGTTGCCGCTGACAAAACCGCGTTCGACAAACCAGTGGGCGGTGCGGGTCGTCAGCACAAACAGGCGACTGACGCCCTGTTCCCGTGCCCTTTGCGCTACTTCGGTGAGCAGCTTGTCACCCAGCCCCCGGTCGCGGAATTCGTTGCTGACCACCATGCAGGCGAGCTCTGCCATGTCGGATTCGGGGTAGGAATACAGCGCCACGCAGCCGATCACCATATCGTAGCGTTCCAGCACGATAAAACGACTGATTTCCATTTCCAGCAGCTCGCGGCTGCGTTTTACCAGCACGCCTTCTTCTTCCAGCGGCTCAATCAGTGCCAGAATGCCACCAACATCGTCGATGCTGGCCTGGCGGATTTCTTCCAGGGGTTCGGCGGTGATCATGGTGCCGATACCTTCGCGGGTGAACAGCTCCAGCAACAGGCTGCCGTCGGTATGGCGATTGACGATATGGGTGCGCTGCACGCCATTGTTGACTGCCCGCACGGCGCACGGCAGAAACAGGCGGATATCCTCGGCCAGATTGGTGGCTACTTCCATGATTTTTGCCGCTTTCTGCGCCGACAGTTCTTTCAGCAGCTCGGCGCGCAGATTGATTACACCTGGCGTGTCGGTGAGGAAAATCAGCTTGTCGGCGCCCAGCGCCACGGCGGCTTCGGTGGCGACGTTTTCCAGTGTCAGGTTGAAGATTTCGCCCGTCGGTGAATAACCCAGCGGCGACAGCAGCACAATTTCACCGTCGTCCAGGCTGCCTTCGATCATCTTGGTGTTGATCTTGCGTACCACGCCGGTGTAGCAATAGTCAGCGCCGTCACGCACGCCCAGCGGCTGTGCGGTCACATAGTTGCCGCTGGCGACGCGAATGTCGGCACCTTGCATCGGTGAATTGGCCAGACCCATCGACAGCAGCGCTTCGATTTCAACGCGAACCTGCCCGGTAGCCATCTTGGCGCATTCCAGCGCATCGGCGTCGGTGACGCGGATACCGTTGTGGTAGCGGGGCGACAGATCTTTTTCTGCCATTTCCGCTTCGATCTGCGGCCGTGTGCCGTGTACCAGCACCAGGCGTACACCAAGACTGGTGAGCAGGTTGAAGTCGTGGGTCAGGGTATAAAAGCTGCCGTCCTGTACCACTTCGCCACCAAAGGCGATGACGAAGGTCTTGCCGCGAAACGCATGGATATAGGGCGCTGCGGCGCGAAACCAGTCGACAAAGGCGGTGCGGTTTTCTTGATCGGACATGCGGGCAAACATCAGTATTAAGGACAACCTGCCAAGGTTAGCAGGATTTGTCGTGCTGACAAGAATTTAGCGTGCTTGCTCTGGCTGCTGCATGGCGAAAAAATCCCCGCTGCATCGCAACGGGGATCAAAGGTTCATACAGGGAGTAAAACAGAGAAGTCAGAGAATTATCGAGTCAGCCGTTCCAGTGCTTCACGATATTTCTCTGACGTTCTGACTGCAACCTCCTGCGGAAGTTCCGGTGCCGGCGGATTCTTGTCCCAGCCAGTGGTTTCCAGCCAGTCGCGCACAAACTGCTTGTCGAACGACGGTGGGTTGCTGCCGGCGGCGTAGCTGTCTGCAGGCCAGAAGCGGCTGCTGTCAGGCGTCAGCGCCTCATCCATCAATACCAGCGTGCCATCGCTATCCAGGCCGAATTCGAATTTGGTATCGGCAATGATGATGCCGCGCGTGGCGGCAAATGCTGCTGCTGTCTGATACAGCATGATGGCGGTGTCGCGTACTTTGTCAGCCAGTTCCTGGCCTACTTTTTCCACCATCTGTGCAAAAGAGATGTTTTCGTCGTGGTCGCCAACGGCGGCCTTGGTCGAGGGGGTGAAAATCGGTTCGGGCAGCCTGGATGCCTCTTGCAGGCCTGCAGGCAGCTGGATGCCGCATACGGTGCCGGACTGTTTGTATTCCTTCCAGCCCGAGCCCGCCAGATAACCACGCACAATTGCTTCCACCGGCACCGGAGTCAGGCGTTTGGCCACCACGCCACGGCCTTCCACCTGCGGCAGATCGGCGGCGCTGACCATGTCTTCCGCCTTGTCGCCGGTGAGGTGATTGGGCACCACGTCTTTCAGCTTGTCGAACCAGAAGTTGGAAATCGCGGTGAGAATCTTGCCCTTGTCGGGAATCGGCTCCGCCAGAATCACGTCGAATGCCGACAGACGATCGGTTGCGATCATCAGCATGCGCTTGTCGTCGATTTCGTAGAGATCACGCACTTTGCCGGCGTAGATTTTTTTCAGGCTTTGCAGGTTCGATTGAGTCAGGCCGCTCATGCGTGTTCCTTTATCCGGTTTAAAACGCGGCCGCCCGTCTAGCGGGCGGCGTTGTCGGGTTGTGGTGCAGCGGTGTTACTGCTTGAGTGCGTCTTTTAATGCCACCGCTTGCTGCAGTGCACTGTCGGCGTTATCGGCCAGCACGTTGAAGTGGCCCATTTTGCGGCCGATGCGTGCCTCCCTTTTGCCATACAGGTGTAGTTTGGCGTTCGGCTGTGACAGTAGTTTGTCCCATGCCGGTTCGTCATCGCGCCAGATGTCGCCGAGCAGGTTGACCATCGCCACCGGGCTCAGCAGGTGGGTATCACCGGGCGGCAGGGCGCACATGGCGCGCACTTGCTGCTCAAACTGGCTGGTGAGGCAGGCATCAATGGTGTAGTGGCCGCTGTTGTGTGGGCGTGGTGCAATTTCGTTGATCAGCAGGGTGTTGTCTTGCAGCACAAAAAACTCGACCGCCACCACGCCGATGTAATCCAGTGCCTGCGCCAGTTTCAGCGCCATCTGACGTGCCTGTTCGGCAATTGCTTCGGGCACGCGTGCCGGGACGATGCTGATGTCGAGAATGCCGGATTCGTGCTGGTTTTCTGCCACAGGGAAGGTGTTGACCTCAGTGGCCGAGCTGCGGGTAACAATCACCGAAATCTCGATTTTCAGATCGAGCATTTTTTCCAGTACACACGCCTTGCTGCCCATTTGTTCCCAGGCGGCTTTGGCTTCGTCGGCGGTTTTGACGCGAATCTGGCCTTTGCCGTCGTAGCCGAGGCGGGCAATCTTGAGGATGCCGGGCAGGTGGTTCGACATGTCCTGCGCCAGGTCGCCGGCTTTTTCAATGCTCAGAAACGGTGCCACGCCAAGGCCGGCGCCGCTGATGTAACGTTTTTCCTTGATGCGATCCTGCGCGATGGCAACACATTCGGCCGATGGGCTGACGCGCATGCGGCTCTGCAGGAAACGCATCGATTCGGCAGGCACGTTTTCGAATTCGGTGGTAACGGCTGCACAGGTGTCCACCAGCATCTGCAGTGCGCCTGGATCGTCGTATTTTGAGCAGATGTGCACGTCAGCCAGGCCGCCGGCCGGGCTGTCCGGGTCCGGGTCGAGCACGGTGACACGATAGCCCATGGCACGCGCGGCCATGGTAAACATGCGGCCCAACTGGCCGCCACCGAGAATGCCAAGCATGGCATTGGGCAGGATGTGCTGGGTCATGATTCGATCTCCGGCAGGCTCATGTTGAGCACGGTCTGGCATTGTTTTTCGCGGAACGCTTGCAGCTTCTGGCGCAATTCCGGGTTCTGGTTGGAGAGCATGGCGATGGCAAACAGTGCCGCGTTGGCGGCACCGGCTTCACCAATCGCGAAGGTGGCAACCGGAATGCCTTTGGGCATCTGTACGATCGAGTACAGCGAGTCCTGGCCTTTCAGGTATTTGGAAGGCACTGGCACGCCCAGTACCGGTACCACCGTTTTTGCCGCCAGCATGCCCGGTAGATGCGCGGCACCGCCGGCCCCAGCGATGATCGCCTGCAGGCCACGGCCAGCGGCCGATTCGGCGTATTCATAAAGCAGATCCGGCGTGCGGTGCGCAGATACCACGCGCGCTTCGAATGCAACGCCGAAATCCTGCAGCATTCTGGCTGCATTCTGCATCACGTCCCAGTCGCTGTTGCTACCCATGACAATGCCGACTTGAATCATAAGCTGTGCCAATACATAAAAAATGGTCAATCCGCTATTTTAACTCATTGCTCAGCTTGCACATAATGCCTGTTAACAATTGCTGGCAACCCGTCTGGCGCCTATAAATCAAGCTGGCAGCCTGCTGGCGCAGACAGGCGTGCTGTCACACGTTTTTGCCTGGGCCGGGTGGTGGTGTTACGCTGCCCGTGTGCTTGAATTTCCATTGTTGATGCCAGCTTCTGCCGACGTTTTTTACCGAGAAACAAACGTCAGCAGAAGCGGCTGATTGTGCGAGCCTGATCGCGATCCATGAATCCATTGAACCCTGCCTCCAGATCCCTCTCCGCGCGTGCACTGTGGCGCATGGGTGTGCGGATATCCATTGTGGTGCTGGTCACCACGCTTGTTGCCTATGCCTATCTTTATCAGCACCTTAAAGACACCGCATTGGCATCGTTGCAGGATTACGTGCAGCAACGGGGTGAGGCGGAGAGCCAGCAGTTTCTGCTGGCAGAAACCCAGACGGCAATGATGACCAGAGAGTTCCTGCGGCGTTATCACGCCAGCCAGGGGCAGGATTTCAGTGCCGAGTTCAAGCGTATTTTCGAGCAGGGCAGTGATGGTTTGTGGCGGGTACGGGCCTCGCTGAATGACTATCGCAATCGTGCCACGGTATTCGTGCGTCACGATGTCCCGATCACCGCCGATCTGCAGCGGCGGGTGGTGCTGGGCTATCAGCTCCTCTCGGAATGGGGGCCGCTTACTACCAACCGTTTTCTCGATAGCTTCATGAACATGCCCGAGCAGCTGTCGATCAATTTTGCGCCGTTTGTCGACTGGAGTGCCGAGGCACGCCCGGATACCGATATCTACACCTACGAAACGGTATGGCGTTCGACGCCGCAGAAAAACCCGAAACGCCAGCCATTCTGGACAGGGGTCTATTTTGACGAAAGCGCCAAGAAATGGATGGTGTCGCATGTGACGCCGGGAGACTATCAACGCCAATGGGTCGTTTCCACCGGCCAGGATATCGTGATCGACGACCTGCTGCTGCGCACCGCCAACCAGCAGCTGAGCGGGACCTACAACATTATCGTGCGAACCGACGGCGAGCTGATTGCCCATCCCCTGCTGATGGACAAGATCAAGGCCGCTGGCGGCAATCTCAAGACCGAGGTGCTGGGCGACAAGCAGTTGCAGGACATTATCGCTACCGCGCTGGCCAGCAAGCAGCAAACGTTTGTCAGCGAGATGGACGACGGGGATTATTACCTGGGTGTTTCGCGCATTCAGGGGCCGGGCTGGCTGTTTGTTGCGGTATATCCCGCAACGCTGATCGAATCGGCTGCTTTCGGCGGTGCCTGGCATATTCTGGTGCTGGGCCTGCTGTCGCTGCTGGTCGAGCTGTTGATGCTGTATCTGGTGCTGCGGCGGCATGTGGCCGAGCCGATCAATGATTTGATTGTTGCCACTGACAGGCTGCGTCTGGGCGACACCAGCGTCAGCATCGCCAGCACGCATGACGACGAGCTCGGTTCGCTGGCCAAATCGTTTAATGCCATGGTGCGCTCGGTGCTGGAGCGGGATGCACAGCTATTGCAGTCATCGCAGGATTTGTCACGCGAAGTGATGAAAGTGCGAGCCAACGAAGCGCGCCTGCACGCCATCAGCCAGGCGGTGCCCGATCCGATTTTTGTGGTGGCGCACGATGGCGTGGTGCTGGATGCCTTCGGCAATCGCGAGCTTTACCA
>JAUPTR010000428.1 GCA_030917985.1 Pseudomonadota bacterium
TGGCCAGACGGATATACGCCGCCGTTTTGGTCTGTCCGTTGGTGTAACGCACTTGCACTGCCCCTTCCGGCGATACGGAGAAGCCGGCAAGCTGCCCCGGTGCATAACCATCCTGGCGCGCAGTACCTATACCGAAGTTACTGCCGAACTGGGTGCTGCCCTTGTAGCTGAGGGGGAATACCAGTGGCGTTGTGGCACCATTTGTGACCGTAGTCGTAATGCCCTTGTGCTGGTTAATGGCAGTCTGCTCTGCAGCGATAGCTACCAGGTCTACGTCCAGCGATGGCGGAGATGTAATCTGGTTGGTGATGGCCGCAGCACTGGCCGGTACCTTGTAGCCCTGCAAGGCACCATTTGCGTCAAACACCATGCGTAGCGCAGCTGCGCCGCTGGCCTGCGGCTGGCCACCAATCTGGATATTGCCCATGCTGGTACCATCAGCCAGCACATATACATCCCATTCATTGGCATCTGCCGTTTTGACGTAGTACGTTGTCAGCGAGTGCGGCGCACCCTGTGAGTCATAAACAGAAATGGATGTCGCGCTGTTGTAAGACGAAGGATCAGGAATCGGATTACCAAGTGCGCCTGGAGGTGGCGCAGATGTTGTGGAGGCGAACGCCGCGGTAGGCTGTGCTGCACGCGAATCCAGATTCAGGGCGAACAACACCCCCTGATTGCCGCCTACACTCTGCCCGGTTGCCAAAGGCGCATTCTGTGCGCCCGGATCGATCTGGACCCGGATCGGCTGGCCACGGTCAGCCGCATCCTTGGCCAGACCGGTCAAGGGATCCACCACCTGAGTGACACCGTAACCGGTCAGGTAGCCACCGCCGTTGTCTACGATAAAGCCGGATTTTTCCAGCTTGAACTGGCCATTGCGGCTGTAGGAAATAGCACCGGCTCCCGACTCCATACGGAAAAAGCCATTGTTGTTGATGGCAATATCCAGCGGGTTGGCGGATGAGGTGATATTGCCCTGCGTAAACTGCTGCGCCACTTTTGAAACATAAGCACCAATACCCGACTGGGTGCCGGCCACACCGACAATCGTGGAGGCAAAAATATCGGCAAATTCGGTTCTGGAACTCTTGAAACCTACCGTGTTGGAGTTGGCGACATTGTTGCCAATCACATCGAGATTTTTGGCCGAAACATTCAGACCGCTCAAACCTTGCTGGAAACCCATGATCCTACCCTCGCTTACTTAATCTGACTGACATCGGCCAAGGCCACGATTCCGCGCGAGCCCAGATCCAGTTTTACGCCGTCCGCACTCAGCCTGACGCTGCTGACCGTCGCGTAGCCCATGGTGCTGACACTGATTTGCTCACCCGCTTGCGATGCGGTCACGCGAAACAGGTAAGTCCCGTCCTTCATGGTGTTGCCGTTGTTATCCTTGCCATCCCAGTTCAGGGAAAACTGGCCGGATGCCTTGACCCCAAGATCCTGTGTGCTGACCACTTGGCCGGTTGAATCGAGGATATCGACGGCCACCTTGTCGGCGCTCTTGGGCAGATCAATCACTGCATTTGCCTGCCCGTTTGCCAGTACCATGTTCGAGCCAGGCACCAGTACCTGGCGACCAATCAGCGATGCAGCCTGGGCCGACTGACCGGCGACCACGTTCTGACGCAGGGTTTCGGAGAGTGCCTCAATGGTGTCCTGTAATTTGGTGATGCCGGACACGGTGTTGATCTGAGCCATCTGCGAGGTAACCTCGGCGTTTTCCATCGGGCTCATCGGGTCCTGATTCTGCATCTGCGTTGTCAGCAGGGTCAGAAAACGATGCTGGGCCTCTTCTGCCGCTGTCATCTCTTTTTTGCGCGATTTTGTCGCATCGGCAAAAATCGTGTTTTGTGTCTGGTCGGCATTAACTACGGTTGCCATGTTTCATCTCCTCAGGACTGGCCAAGCTGCAGCGTTTTCAACATCATGGTTTTAGCGGCGTTCATCATGTCGGCATTGGTTTGATAAGAACGCGATGCGGAAATCATGTTCACCATCTCTTCCACCGGGTTGACGTTGGGCATGGTGACGTAGCCATTGGCATCGGCCAGCGGGCTTTTCGGGTCATACAACAAGCGCGGCGGCGCCTGATCCTCTATCACCCTGCTTACACGCACCCCTGCTACATTGGGCTGTTTGTCGGACAAAGGCGTAGTCTGGAATACCACCTGCTTGGCGCGATATGGCTGGCCGTTCGCGCTCACTGCACTGTCTGCATTGGCCAAGTTCGAGGCAACCACATTCAGGCGTTGCGACTGGGCAGACATGGCGGAACCGGCAATACTGAAGACTTTCATCATGATGTCTTACCTCGAAGTCAACGCGTTCATCAAGCCACGGATCTTGCTGTTCATGAAGGTTAACGTTGCCTGGTAACGCAAGCCGTTGTCGGAAAAATGCGCCATTTCCTGGTCGCTATCCACCGTGTTGCCATCAATCGACGGCTGCACCTCGGTGCGATATTTCACTCGCAAATCAAACGGATTTTTTACAGCCAGGTCTAGATGCCGGTTGTTGCTGCGCGCCATCGGCAACCTTTCGGACGAACCGGAGAGCGCGTTACTCAATGCACTGGAAAAATCGAAATCGGCAGCCTTGTAACCCGGAGTATCGCTGTTGGCCAAATTCGAGCCCAGAACCTCCTGGCGAAAAGTTCGCAGCTTGAGAGAGGTTTCGAGTAACGAGAGATCTTTATCCAGCTTGCCTAACACGATGCAGCACCTTTTGATTTGGTGTACAGACAAAAGCATGATTTGTGCCAGATATGGAAATCTCAATCAATACGCACACTTACAATGCAACAGGCTTTGACATGATGAAACATGCAGTAGCTAGCGGCAATTTTTGCCGCCCTGGCATCCATTTCAGGCCAGACTGTTTGCCGCACCTTGGAGGCATGAGCGTGGCTTGCGCCAATTGCTTTGGCAGAATGTGTGTAATCTAATCAGGCTGGTTGGGCAGGGCCCGCACTGAACTCAAAAAAAACGGCATCCATATGGATGCCGTTTTTTTTAAGACATTACTGCCAGCCGATAAACGCTCAGCCCTTGTAGGGATGCCGCAGAACAATCGTCTCGTCACGGTCCGGGCCGGTTGAAATGATATCAACCGGAGCGCCACAGACTTCTTCAATCCGCTTCAGATAACGCTTGGCGTTTTCCGGCAGATCTTCGTAGCGTTTAATGCCAACGGTGGTGCCAGTCCAGCCCGGCAGTGCTTCGTATATCGGTTTACATTCCGACAGTGACTCGGCGCCAACAGGCAGGATATCGCTCTGCTGGCCATCCCATTCATAACCGGTACACAGCTTGATGGTTTCCATGCCGTCCATTACATCCAGCTTGGTTACACACAGGCCGGATACACCGTTGATCTGGA
Organism: Pseudomonadota bacterium; assembly: GCA_030917985.1. Taxonomy (GTDB): domain Bacteria; phylum Pseudomonadota; class Gammaproteobacteria; order Burkholderiales; family SCOH01; genus CALMFQ01. The sequence goes on from JAUPTR010000428.1 coordinate 3,388, forward strand.
TCGAACGTTTCAGCGCAGCAGCATCGAACCAGCCGCAACGACGCGCACGACCGGTGGTCGAGCCGAACTCGTGGCCACGGGTTGCCAGATACTGGCCGGTTTCGTCGAACAACTCGGTCGGGAACGGGCCAGAACCAACACGGGTGGTGTAGGCCTTGGTGATACCCAGCACGTAATGCAACATCTGCGGCGCCACGCCGGCACCCGGTGCAGCTGCACCGGCGCTACAGTTGGACGAAGTCACGAACGGATAAGTGCCATGATCAATGTCCAGTAGCGTACCTTGCGCACCTTCGAACAGCAGGCTGCGGCCTGCCTGGCTCATGTCATACAGGGTGCGCGATACGTCGGCCACCATCGGCTTGATGCGCTCGGCCAGTGCCAGCGTCTCATCCAGCACTTGCTGGAAATCGACGGTGTCGACCTTGTAATAGTGTTTCAACGCAAAGTTGTGATAATCCAGCACTTCACCCAGCTTGGCAGCAAAACGTTCGCGATGGAACAGATCCTGCACACGAATGGCACGGCGCGCGACTTTATCTTCGTAAGCCGGGCCAATACCGCGACCGGTGGTACCAATCTTGCCGGCACCTTTGGCTGCTTCGCGCGCCAGATCGATGGCACTGTGGTAAGGCAGAATCAGCGGGCAGGCCTCGGAAATTTTCAGACGCTTGGCAACCGATACACCGGCGGCTTCCAGCTCGTCGACTTCTTTCAGCAGCGCCTGTGGCGACAACACCACGCCGTTGCCAATGAAACAGGCGACATCATCACGCAGAATCCCCGAAGGGATCAGGTGCAAAACAGTTTTCTTGCCGCCAATCACCAGTGTGTGGCCGGCGTTGTGACCGCCCTGAAAACGAACCACGCCTTGCGCATGATCAGTCAGCCAGTCAACGATTTTGCCTTTGCCTTCATCGCCCCATTGGGTGCCAATTACTACAACATTACGTGCCATTACTACCTCGAT
>JAUPTR010000429.1 GCA_030917985.1 Pseudomonadota bacterium
CGGCGAGCAGGATAAGGGGCCATCGCCGCCTGCATCCGATAAAGCTGCACCTCTATAGCCTCGCCACAAGGCCCGCCATTCGCGCCATCCAGGCCAGCCATACGCCAATACTGGCGCGGCCTGCAGCCCGCCTTGCGACTGAACCCGAGCCATGTCGCTTAATAGGGTTTGACTTTCAAGACGACTGGTCATATATTTTCGACCATGAACCGCGCAGCCAGATCCGAAGACACCCGCACCCGCCTGATTGAAGGTGGCATGGCCCTGTTTGGCCAGAAGGGCTACAACGCCACCGGCATCAAGGACATTACCGATGCCGCCGGGGTGCCCAAGGGTTCGTTTTACAACTATTTCGCCAGCAAGGAAGATTTCGGCGCAGAGATCATCCGCAGTTATGCCGATTTCTATGGCAAGGCCTGGGCCAGCAGCATGGCCAGCGCCCCGACCCAGCCACTGGCGGCGTTGCGTCACACTTACGAACATTTCACCGAATATCACGAATGCTGCGAAAGCCGCACCGGCTGCCTGCTGGGCAATCTGGCCGCTGAAATCAGTGAATCCAGCGAGTTGTGCCGCGAAACGCTGCGCAAGGTGACGGCTACGTGGAACCGGCAATTTGCCGACCTGCTGCGCCAGGGGCAGGCCGATGGTTCGGTGCGCAGCGATCTGAGCGCCGAACAGATGACGGATTTTTTCTGGAGCGGATGGGAAGGTGCATTGCTGCGCATGAAGATCGAAAACTCGATTGAGCCGGTGCGGCTGTGTATCCAGCTGATGTTTGAACAGTTTTTTCCGCGCAGCTGAGCTTGGCTGGCGCAATAGATGGCATTTTTTTGACCACAACCAAGACGACCGGTCATATAACTCCGGCCGATGACAAACCGCAAGGAGCAAGTAATGACTCAAGAAATCCGTTCTGCCGATGCATTGTTTCAGCCAGTGAAAATTGGCGATATCCCGCTCGCCAACCGCATCGTCATGGCGCCGTTGACGCGCAACCGCGCCGAAGCCGGCAATGTACCCGGCCCGCTGACGGTTGAATATTATGCACAACGCGCCGGCGCCGGCCTGATCATCACCGAGGCCACACAGATATCGGCACAGGCGCAGGGCTATTACGCCACGCCGGGCCTGCACACTGCAGAACAGGTGGCTGGCTGGAAAAAAGTCACCGATGCAGTGCACGCCAAAGGCGGCAAGATTGTGGTGCAGATCTGGCACACCGGCCGCATGTCGCACAGCGCTTTCCAGCCGGGCGAACAGGCACCGGTTGCGCCTTCGGCGATCCGCGCAGAGGCCAAAACCTTCATTCCCGGCATCGGCTACACCGATACCTCGGTGCCGCGCGCGCTGGAAACCAGCGAAATTGCGGGCATTGTTGATGATTTCCGCCAGACCGCGCGCCGCGCAATCGAGGCGGGTTTTGATGGCATTGAAATCCACGGCGCACATGGCTACCTGCTGGATGCCTTCCTGCGTGATGGCTCGAACAAACGCACCGATATTTACGGTGGCAGCATTGAAAACCGCGCGCGTTTCCTGATCGAAGCCGTGACTGCGGCAGCGCAGGAAATTGGCGGAGGTAAAGTCGGCGTGCGCTTGTCGCCGGTATCGCCGGTCAACGATTCCAGTGAAAGCAATCCGCAGCCGCTGTTTGAATACGTAGTCCGCCAGCTCAATACACTCGGCCTCGCCTACATCCATGTGGTGGAAGGCCACACCGGCGGCCCGCGTGACAATGCGCCGTTTGACTACGCAGCACTGCACAAGCTGTTTGACGGGGCGTGGATGGTGAATAACGGCTACGACCTGCAAATGGCCAAGGATGTGATTAGCAGCGGCAAAGCCGACCTGGTGTCGTTCGGCCGAGCCTACATCTCCAACCCGGATCTGGCACAACGTCTGCAGAAAGGTATTTCTCTCAGCCCGCTGTTTGAAGATGCACCGTTGTACGGCGGTGTGGGTGCACATGGTTATACCGACTATCCGGCAGCCAGCTAAGCCCTGAGCCACCAACTAAAACGGGCAGCCAATATGGCTGCCCGTTTCTTTATCTGCACCGGACCATCAATACACTTCTTTGACAAACTTGACGGTATCGGCCGGCGCCTGCCTGTCGGTATCGCGCTTCGGCAGTTTCACCTTTTCATGTGGCACATCCTGATACGGCACGTGATCGAGAATATGTCGCAGCGTGTTCAGCCGTGCGCGCTTCTTGTCGTTGGAATTGACCACATACCACGGCGCCCAGGCGGAGTCGGTGTATTTGAACATGTCATCGCGCGCCTTGGTGTAATCACACCAGCGGGTATACGACTGGATATCCATCGGCGACAGTTTCCAGATCTTGCGGCCGTCTTCGATGCGGTCGGAGAGGCGGCGGGTTTGCTCGTCCGGGCTGACTTCCAGCCAGAATTTCAGCAGGATGATGCCGGATTCAACCATCGCCCGCTCCACCAGCGGCACGGCATTGAGAAACTTCTTCACCTGTTCGTCGTTGGCAAAGCCCATGACCCGCTCGACACCAGCCCGGTTGTACCAGCTGCGGTCGAAAATCACCACCTCACCCGCAGCAGGAAAGTGCTGGATGTAACGCTGTACGTACATCTGGCTTTTTTCGCGTTCGGTCGGCGCCGGCAGTGCCACCACCTTGAACACGCGCGGGCTGACGCGTTCGGTGAGCGCCTTGATGGTGCCACCCTTGCCCGCACCGTCACGACCTTCAAACACGATGCACACCTTCAGCCCGGCGTGCTGCACCCACTGCTGCAGCTTCACCAGCTCAACATGCAGTTTTTTCAGCTCGTCATCGTAATGCTTGCTGCTCATCGGCTCGTTGGCCGGGTCTTTTGCCGCCCCTGATTCGGCATGATTGCCAGACTTATGCTTTTTGCTCATCGGAAACACCTTCAGGCTGAGAATGAATACAGACAATCATCTTGCCACATCTGCAGAGGCTTGCGCCGTAAGCCACCGGATAACCGTATAAATCATTCACAGACAAGCGAGACACGCGCTGATCGGCAGCAAGATCAAGGATGGGCTAAAGTGATTATGGCGTATTCGATCTTGATAACAAGCGACAATGTTTCCTTACAAAACCAAACCCAAATACGAGCTGGAGCTGATTTCCCGCCCGCCACAGCAACCCGATCAGGGCCTGCCACTACTGTTTGTTCACGGTGCCTATGCCGCTGCCTGGGTGTGGGAAGAATATTTCATGCCTTTTTTCAGCGCGCATGGCTACCAGTGCCACGCGCTGAGCCTGCGCGGCCACGGTGGCAGCGAGGGGCATGAATATCTGGCACTGACCAGCCTGGATGATTATGTTGCCGATGTTGAGCAGGTCATCGGTGACATGCCACAACACCCGGTGCTGATCGGGCATTCGATGGGCGGCATGGTAGTGCAGCAATACCTGCAAAAACACCAGGCGCCGGGCGCAGCGCTGCTGGCATCGGTGCCGCCGGAAGGCTTGCTGAATTCGGCACTGCAACTGGCGTTTCGTGAACCACAGGTGTTTCTGGAGCTGAATCTGGTGCACTCCACCGACGGTCGCCACGCCACCATCGACAGCATTGGCCGCGCGCTGTTTTCGGAGAACCTGCCACGAGCGGAAATGATGAAGTTCCTCACCCGCTTCCAGCCGGAATCCCATCGCGCGATTCTCGACATGTCGTTCCTGCCGTTCCGCTTTCAGAGCAAGGCCAAGCCAACACCGATGCTGGTATTGGGCGCAGAAAAGGATTCGTTTTTCCCGCCATATATGGTGCACTCAACCGCCGCCCGGTTTGGCACCCGCGCCGAAATTTTTGAAGGCATGGCACACACCATGATGCTGGAACCAGCCTGGAGAGAAGTCGCCGAGCGGATTCTGGTATGGCTGTCGACGGTTCCGCGCTGAACCCGCAACCCAAGCTGCGGCTGTTTTTCGCCTGCTGGCCGGATGCGGCGTTACAGGAGCAATTGGCGCAACTGGGCCGACAATTGCAGCGGCAATGCGGCGGCAAACCCAGTCGCCGCGAAAATCTGCATCTGACGCTGGTGTTTCTTGGCGACGTTGACAGTGCCGATCTGCCGCAACTGCAGCAAATTGCTGCCTCGATTCACACACCACCGTTTGAACTACAGCTGACACAACTCGGCGGCTGGCTGGAGGCCGGCATCGGCTGGCTGCGGCCCGATGCAACGCCGGCGGCACTGACACAACTGGTGACGCAGCTGAATCAAGCGCTGCGTGATGCCGGCTTTAAAACCGAAAATCGTCGCTATCAAGCGCATATCACCTTGCTGCGCAAACAAGCACACGCTTATGGCCAACGACTAGCGGCGCCCCTGCGCTGGCCGGTGGGTGATTTCTGCCTGGTGGCATCCAGCCTCGATCACCACGGCCCCAGCTATCGCATCATCGCCAGCTGGCCGTTGCGCGGATGAATGGCGGGCATCTGCCGCCAGGCCCGTTTTGCCACTGAGCTGCAAACCAATACCCATGCGGCCTGCAGCCTGGCCTGCAAGGCAATACCAGAGCGGCTTGCAGGGCGATTGTAGGTCGGACTTCAGTCCGACGCTGTCGCTAATGTCCGGCACTGCGTCGGACTGAAGTCCGACAAAGGCAGCAGCGCAATCCGGGGCCTTGGCTCCGGCTTGCGACCCCGGCACAGCGCAACTTACGGCAGCGGCACGCTGACGACGTTGACGTCGGATTGCCTATAGGTCGTCCCGGCGTAAGTCGGGCCGGTGCCGGCCCAGTTGGCAAGCGACAACACCTGCTCAGGTACGGAGCCGCGATTGACGACAAACAGTGCCGGGCGCGAAAAGCGCATGCCCCAGGCAACGCTGGCGGCGTGGTGCAGGCCGCCGGGCAAGGCACCGAGCTTCACGCCGTTGACACCGGGCTGGCCGGCAACGGTGGAAACCATACCGGCCTGGGTTACCTTGCGGATCGTGGCGCCGTCGGCCACATACAGATTACCGGCCGGGTCGAGCGTGATCCCATGCGCACCGGCAAACCGCGCCGCGCTGCCGCTGCCATCGACCGAGCCGCGTTCTTCGGCATGGCCTGCCAGCAGCGATACTTTTCCGCTGGCCTCCAGCCTGACGACGCCGGAACTGAACGTGGCAAACAGATTGCCGCTGGCGTCGCTGGCCAGGCTGAGAGGATCATAAGCGGCTGCATCCAGCACACGCGTGCTCACCTGCCCGGCCGGGGTAATGATGCGAATCCGGTAATTGTCCCAATTGTTAAGTTCCGCCACGTATAAATTGCCGCTCGCGTCGATGGCCAGCCCTTCCGGCAGAGTGAAGCGCGCGCCAGCGGCGGCGCCATCGCTACTGCCGCTTTCGCCGGCTTTGCCCGCCAGGGTGCTGACCACTCCGTTGGGGGTGATTTTGCGGATCAGGTGGTTGCCGCGGTCGGCGACATAGACATTGCCCGCCGCATCCACCGCCAGCCCGCGCGGGTTGTCGAAACGCGCTTCGCCGCCGGCGCCATCGGCAAACCCTGCTTCGTAGGCCTTGCCGGCCAGCGTGCTGGTGTTGCCGTTGGTATCGATCTTGCGGATGGTGTGGTCATCGTCGGCGATATAGCTATTGCCGCGGCTATCGCTGGCGATGGCTTGCGGCACAAAGAAGCGCGCATCACGGCCGCTGCCATCGCGGGCAGCGCTGTAATCGGTACTGCCGCCGACAAAAGGCAGCAGCCGGCCATCGGCCGCCACCCGGTAAACACGGTGATTGCTGTAAGACGAGAGCTGACTGTGGCCAGAATCACCCAGCGCAACATAGGTATTGCCGCTGGGGTCGACCGAAATCCGCCCATCGCAGTCAAGCGCACCGCCTTCAACGATGAAGCTGGCGTCGCCATATTGCCCGCCGCCGGCCAGTTTTTCGACGACGCCGGACGGTGATATTTTCAAAATCACCAGCGAGCCGATCTGTTTGACATGGGCCAGCAAGTGCAGATTGCCCGTTTTGTCCAGCGCCAGCCCGCGAGGTTCCCACTCTGCCTGCGACACGCCGAGCACCGCGCTAACCTGCTGCATCTGCTGATTCAGCGTGCTGACCTTACCGTCGGCATCGATCTTGCGGATCAATGCTTCCATATAAAAAACCCGGTCGAGTACATACACGGCGCCAGCAGCATCCACCGCCTGAATAGACGCCATGCGCAAGCGTGCCGCGCGGCC
>JAUPTR010000430.1 GCA_030917985.1 Pseudomonadota bacterium
CAGCCAGACAACGCGGTGCTGGTGGTGTCAGGCAAGTTTGACGAAGCGCAGACACTGGCCTGGATCCAGCAATACTTCGGCGCCATTCCGCGCCCCAGCCGTGTGCTGCAGCCCACCTACACCGTCGAGCCGCCGCAGGATGGCGCACGTGAGGTGACGCTGACGCGGGTGGGCGACACGCAGATCATGAATGTGCTGTATCACATCCCTGCTGCCTCTCATCCGGATTTTGCGCCGATCTCGGTGCTGTCGGAGGTGTTGGGCAGCACCCCGAGCGGCCGTTTGCACAAGGCGCTGGTGGAAAGCAAAAAGGCGACCGGCGCTGGTGCCGACGCTTTCGGCATGGCCGAGCCGGGTTATCTGCTGTTCAGCGCCGATTTGCGCAAGAGCGATGCTGCCAGCGAGGCCCGCAAGACGCTGCTGGACGTGATTGAAAACAGCCAGCGCAAACCGGTGACTGAGCAGGAAGTGACCGTCGCCAAAGCATCCTTGCTCAATGATTTCGAAAAAACCGTCAACGATCCGGCGCGGCTCGGCATTGCCCTGTCGGAATCCATTGCCAAGGGCGACTGGCGCCTGTTCTTCCTCTATCGCGACCGTATCGAGGCGGTGACCGCCGCCGACGTCAATCGCGTGGCGCAAACCTATCTGCAGCCAAGCAACCGGACATTTGGCCATTTTGTGCCGACGGAAAAACCCTCCAAGGTTGAAGTGCCGGCCGTGGCCAGCGTTGACGAGATGGTGAAGGATTACAAAGGCAAGCCACCGATGGCCGAGGGTGAGGCGTTTGACGCCAGCCCGCAGAATATTGACGCCCGTACCCTCAAATCGACGCTGCCCAACGGCATGAAGCTGGCGCTGCTGCCGAAGAAAACCCGTGGCGAGACGGTATTCCTTAGCTTCAATCTGCATTTTGGCGACGAAAAATCGCTGTCCGGCAATCGCACCGTCAGCGGCTTCGCCGCAGGCATGCTCAGCCGTGGCAGCAGCAAATACACCCGTCAGCAGTTGAGCGAAGAGCTGGATCGTCTGCGCACCAAGATGAGTGTTTCCGGCCAGGGCCAGGTTGCCACTGTATCGGTAGAAACCGTGCGCAAGAACGTGCCGCAGGTGCTGGCGCTGATGCGTGAAATCCTGCGTCAGCCAAGTTTTCCGAAAGATGAGTTCGAGCAGATGCGCAAGCAGGTGCTGGCCGATCTGGAAGCCAGCCGCAAGCAGCCGGATGCCGTGGCGCAACGTGCACTGGCGCGCCACTTCAATATTTATCCGAAAGGTGATGTGCGATATATCGGCACCGTAGAAGAAGATGCCGCCGCCGTGCAGTCGCTGACGCTGGAGCAGGTGAAACGTTTTTACGGCAACTTCTACGGCGCCAGCAATGCGCAGCTGGGCATGGTTGGTGATTTCGACCAGGCGCAGGTGGAAGCCCAGCTGAAATCCCTGTTTGGCGATTGGCGCAGCAAGGCGGCCTACAGCCGCGTGGTTGATCCATTCAAGGACGTCAAGCCCGCCACCATGAAGCTGGAAACCCCGGACAAGGCCAACGCCACCTTCCTGGCGGCGTTGCCGTTGCCCCTGCAGGACAATTCGCCAGATTATCCGGCGCTCACCGTGGGTAACTACATTCTTGGCGGTGGCTTCCTCAACTCGCGTCTGGCCAGCCGCCTGCGCCAGAAAGACGGTTTGTCCTACGGTGCCGGCTCGTATCTGAGCGCCAGCGCTGACGAGCCTTCCGGCAGTTTCGGCGCTTATGCCATCTATGCGCCGGAGAATCTCGACAAGCTGTTGGCCGGCTTCCGCGAAGAGCTGGACAAGGTGTTGAAGGACGGCTTTACCGAACGGGAAATTGCCGAGGCCAAATCCGGCATCCTGCAATCCAACCAGTTGCGTCGTGCTCAGGATGGGGCCTTGTCCGGCACGCTGGCGGCCTACCAGCGCATTGGCCGCGACATGGCCTTTGTTGCCGGTTTTGAAGAGCGGTTGAAAGCGCTGACGCCACAACAAGTGCTGGATACCATGCGCAAATACATCGACCCGGCCAAGCTGACGCTGGCCTATGCCGGTGACTTTGCCAAAGCCGAGGCGAAAAAGGCCGCCGCCGCACCTGCTGAAATTGCCAAACCAGGCGAGATCAAATAATGCTGAAATTTGCCATCATTCCCGTCACCCCGTTTGATCAGAACTGTTCGCTGATCTGGTGTGATCAAACCAAACGTGCTGCAGCGGTTGATCCGGGCGGCGACATCGAGCTGATTCTGGCCGAAGCCAGGCGGCAAGGCGTGACGCTGGAAAAAATCCTGCTTACCCACGGCCATCTGGATCACGTTGGCGGCACTGCCGCGCTGGCAGAACAACTCGGTGTGCCCATCGAAGGCCCGCATCAGGCCGACAAATACTGGATTGATGCACTGCCGCAGCAAGCGCAGATGTTTGGTTTCGGTCAGACCAAGGTGTTTACGCCGGATCGCTGGCTGCAACAGGGCGACACTGTCACTGTCGGCAATGTCACGTTGCAGGTGCGCCAGGCGCCGGGGCATACGCCAGGACACGTGATTTTCTTCGACCCGGAAAGCAAAACTGCCTGGGTGGGAGATGTATTGTTCGAGGGCTCGATTGGCCGCACCGACTTCCCCGGCGGCGATTACCAGACGCTGATCAACTCGATCCGCGAGCAGCTGTTCACCCTCGGCGACGAAGTGCAGTTCATCCCCGGCCACGGCCCGATGTCCACCTTCGGTGACGAGCGCCGCAGCAACCCGTTTGTGGCAGACAAACGTTACGGTTGAATAACCTGCCGTGCCTGATGCAACAATGCCCGGTTTTGCCGGGCATTGTTACTGCTGCTGCAAGCCGCTCTGGTATTGCCTTGCAGGCATGGCTGCAGGGCGCGCTGGTATTGCCTCGCAGGCAGATGCCTGGTGATTCTGGCCTGGCTCATCTGGCAAAGCGCGCAAAAACGCACCCACTTCGGCGAATACTTGTCGGGCTATGTCGCCACGCACGATGCCGTGCTGCCGGAAGGCGATCTCCCGGTAGTGTTTGTTGGCAGAGCCAAGCCGGGCATGGATGTCCCGGCCACTTTGCACATCCACCTTGGGGTCTTCGTCGGCATGGATGACCAGCGCAGGAATGGTTACGCCTGGCAGGCCGCGATAGAGCGAACGCATCAGTTGCTGGATCTGGGCAATGCTGCGCACCGGGCAACGCAGATAGTTGATGTGCGGGTTGTCGGCGTGATTGGTGGCGAAAGGGAGTGCCAGTTGCGGCAGGCCGGCCGCCTGGCACCAGCGGTTCCAGGTGGCCAGCGGCCGGGCAAATCGGGCGGAGAATTTCTTGAATTTGAGCGGGGCGCTGATGGATATCAGACCGGCATAGGCGTTGGGGTGCTGAATTACCTGTTGCAGCATGACTGCCGCACCGGTGGAGAACCCGGCTGCCACGATCCGTTCGCAACAACATTGCAGGATGGCATGGCCGCGTTCCACGGAAGCAATCCATTCAGCCGGGCTGCGCTGCGCCAGATCGAGCGCCGAGGTGCCGTGGCCGGCCATGCGTGGTGCGTAGACGGTGTACCCCTGGGCATGGATGAAGTCGGCCAGTTGCCGGACTTCTTCCGGTGCTGCCATCAGCCCGTGTACCAGCAAGACGCCGGTACGGGCGGCTGGGTGGCGCAGCAGGTAGGGGCGGCCAATATCGTGCGGTTTGGTTTCGCCCGGCAGATAGTGTCGGTCGTACTCATCTTCGAACAGCTGCAGCTCCTGCGCCAGCAGTGTTTCCAGCTCGCGTTCCTGTTCGCCCATCAGGCTGCGCCGGCGGCGTCGAAGGCGCTGTAGATCATTGCATAGTGGCAGCTGGCTCCAATCAACACCATCACGTGAAACAGTTCATGAAAACTGAAAATGCCGGGCCGCATCAGGGGGCGTTTCAGTGCGTAGAACAAGCCGCCCAGTGTAAATGCCGCACCGCCTGCAAACAGCAGCGTCTGCTGCGAAATCGTCATCGCCGCCAGCACCTGCTGCATTGGCAACAGCAACAGCCAGCCCATGGTCATGTAGATGGCAGTGAATACAACGCGTGGCGCGCGGGGAAAGAAAATCTGCGAGAGGATGCCGAATGCTACCAGTCCCCACTGGATCGCAATCATCGGCACGCGCCATTCATCGTTCATGAAGAAATAACAGACCGGGGTGTACGAGCCGGCAATCATGATGAAAATGGCGAAGCGATCCAGCCGGCGCCAGAACGACAGCTCGTTTTCCTGCTTTTTGAAGGCGTGGTAAAGCGAACTGGCCAGAAACAGAAACACCACCGACAGGCCGTAAACGCTGGCGGTGACCAGTAACGAGCCAGAGTGCCCGGCCCTGGCCATCAGAAAGAAGGTGCCGATGGCTGCCGCCAGCATGCCGGCCAGATGGGAATAAAAATTGAACGCTTCCTGTGATTTGACCATGGTGCAAAGCCTGATGAATGACTGAACCGCTTACTATGCCGCAAGCCTGTCTGTTCCTCCTTGATGGCTGTCAAGCGTAAA
>JAUPTR010000431.1 GCA_030917985.1 Pseudomonadota bacterium
CAGCGCCTTGCTTGGCACGCAACCATAGTTGAGGCAATCGCCGCCCATTTTGTGGGCTTCGACCAGTGTCACCTTGGCTTTCACCGCCGCTGCGATATAGGCCGACACCAGCCCGGCAGCACCACCGCCAATCACCACCAGATTGCGGTCAAACGACTTAGGCTTTTGCCATTTGGCGTACACCCGGCGCTGCGAAATCCAGCCGCTGATTTTCTTGGCGATGATCGGAAACACGCCAAGCAGCGCAAACGACAGGATCAGATTGGGTGAAACAATCCCCGACAGGCTGTTGATCTGCGCCAGCTGGGTGCCGGCGTTGACATAGACCAGCGTGCCGGCCAACATGCCAACCTGGCTCACCCAGTAATAAGTCGCGGTGCGGATCGGTGTCAGCCCCATCAGCAGGTTGACCAGGAAAAACGGAAACAGCGGCACCAGGCGCAGGCTGAACAGATACATGGCACCATCTTTGGTCATGCCCTGGTTGATGGCTTTCAGCTTGTCGCCAAAGCGTGCCTGCACGCTATCGCGCAAGATGTAACGCGAAGCCAGAAACGCCAGCGTCGCGCCAATGCTGGAGGCAAACGACACCAGCAGGGTGCCGGTCCACAGGCCAAACAAGGCACCGCCGGCCAGTGTCATGATCGCCGCACCGGGCAAGGTCAGCGCGGTGACCAGCACGTAAGCCAGAAAATAAGCACCGGCCACCAGCCACGGCGATTGTGCCTGCAGGCTGGCAAACTGTGCCTGGCTGGCTTTGAGCGACTCAAGGGTCAGATATTTGTTCAGCCCCAAGGCGAAGAACGCCACGATCTGGATGCCGATCAGGCCGAGAATAATCAGTTTTTTCATGTCCGATCCTATGCGTGCAACGCGCCGCCACAGCTGCTGCCCTGGCCGGCGGTGCAACCATAACAATGGTCGGCAACCCGCACCGGATGGCTCAACAGATCCTGTTGCAGCAGGTCGGCCAGATGCGGCCGACCGTTGCCGGGGATCGCCAAACCGAGCTGCTGATTAAAGTCGCAGTCGTAGAGATAACCTTGCCAGTCAACACTCACCAGATTGCGGCACATCACATTGGCCAGGTTGCCGGCGGCGTAGTTGTCTTTCAGCAGCCGCATATAATCATTGAACTGGCCCTTGGAAATCAGCGTGCTGCCAAAACGCTGGATCGGCATGTTCGCCAGCGCAAACAGCTGGTTGAACACGATGCCGAAATGTTCTGCCAGCTCGCGCTTGTAGGCCGCCTGCAATGGCTGCTGTGCTGGCGGTAGTGATGGCCCTTGCGGGTTGTAGACCAGATTCAATACCAGCCCCGAGCCCGGCTGGCCATAACCCAGTGCGTTCAGCTGCTGCAAGCCGGCGATGCTTTTGGCAAATACGCCATCACCGCGTTGTTTATCAACGGTGGCTTCGGTATAGCAGGGCAGTGAGGCGACAATTTCCACCTGATTGCTGGCCAGAAATTCCGTCAGCCCTTCCTGGCCGGGTTCAAACAGCACTGTCAAATTGCAGCGGTCGATCACCTTCACGCCCATTTCACGGGCAGCGGCCACCAGTTGCCGAAATGCCGGATGCAGCTCCGGCGCGCCGCCAGTCAGGTCAAGCGTGCCGATTGCGTGTTTGGCGAGAATCTGCGGAATCAGCGCCAGATTCGCCTCGTCCATCATCTCCGTACGGTTAGGCCCGGCGTTCACATGGCAATGCAGGCAGGTCTGGTTACAGCGGTAGCCCAGGTTGACCTGCAGCGTGTCCAGCCGGTTACGCCGCAGCGGAGGGAAATCAGTATGTTGCAAAAGGGGCAGCATTGCGTGCATGGCCAGCCTCAGTCTTTAGTTGGGAATCGGCCCGCCGCAGTGGGCGGCGAGCATGGTGAGTAGTCGTGGGCGCAGGGAATTTCTTTCACCTGCGCCTGCATTTAATTGCCGAGCAAGGCATCCAGCTTGCCAGCGCGATCCAGCGCGCTGAGGTCGTCGAAGCCGCCAATGTGCTGCTCGCCGATAAAAATCTGCGGAACAGTACGCCGCCCGGTGAGTTGTATCATCTGTTGTAGTGCCGTGGCAGAGGCATCGACACTGATTTTCTCGATCTGCTCAACACCTTTGGCCTGCAACAAGCTGCTGGCGTTGGCGCAAAACGGGCAGTGGGCGCTGCTGTACATGGTTACCTTGGTCATTTCAATCTCCGGTTGCTGTCACGATTGGGTGAGCGGCGGCGGTATCAAGCAGTGGGCCGCGACAGGAGAGAGTGTGCCTCATGCCAGTTGAAATAAGAATCCGCGTAAAGGACAATACATTATTACGTAAATCGGAATAGTCGCGATGGATCGCCTGCATTTGATGACGGTGTTTGTGGCAGTGGCAGAAGAATCCGGCTTTGCCGGCGCCGCACGCCGCCTTGGCATGTCGCCGCCCGCCGTAACCCGCGCCATCGCCGCGCTGGAAGAGCGTTTGGGCGTCAAGCTGCTAAATCGTACCACGCGCTACGTGCGAACCACCGAAGCAGGGCAGCGTTATCTGGAAGACGCGCGGCGCATCGTCGCCGATGCCGACGAAGCCGACGAAGCCGCCGCCGGTATCAATGCCACGCCGCGAGGCCATTTAACGATTACCGCCCCGGTGCTGTTCGGGCGCCTGTTTGTGATGCCGCGCGTGGTCGAGTTTCTCAAGCTCTACCCGGCCGTGGATGTTTCGGCGCTGTTTCTCGATCGCGTGGTGAACATGCTGGAAGAAGGCGTGGACGTTGCGGTGCGGATTGGCGAATTGCCCGATTCCGCGATGCGCGCCATCCGCGTTGGCAGCGTGCGCCGCGTGTTGTGTGCCTCACCAGACTATCTGCAGCAAAACGGCATTCCGCACAATCCGCAGGATTTGCAGCAGCACCAGATTGTCGCTGCTGTCGGCGTCACGCCAACCGTGGAATGGAAATTCAGCCACAAGGGCGAAAACAGTTCGGTGCGCATCAAGCCACGCCTCACGGTTACCAGCAATGACGCAGCGATCGAGGCAGTCAGCCATCACGCCGGCATCACCCG
>JAUPTR010000432.1 GCA_030917985.1 Pseudomonadota bacterium
CGTTGCCGCCCGCCGTTTGCGGATAACCGCAGCACAGGTAACCCGGAGGCAACACGGTGGTTGCACCAACGTGATACAGCATTGCCTGCGTAGCCAGGCCCACCTGGCTGAACAGACGCTCGGAACCGCAGCCGGGGAAATAGAACACGGCTTCCGATTCGTCCGCCGCTTTCTTCGGATCACGGATCACCGGCACGATGCTGGCATCTTCAATATCCAGCAAGGCTCGCGCGGTTTTCTTCGGCAGATTGCCCGGCATTGCCTTGTTGAAGAAATGCACCACCTGTGCCTTGACCGCCGGTTTGCCGACCGTCGACGGCGGCGCCGAAGTCTGTGCCTTCGCAGCAGGTGCAAACAGCTTGGTGCCGAAGCGTTGTGCCTTGTAGCCCCATTCAATCATGCTCTTGCGGATCAGCTTGATTGCAGTCGGATCCTTGGCATTGAGGAATGCCATCGCGGCGGCAGTACCCGGATTGAATTTCTTGTTGCCAGTCTTGCGCAGGAAATTACGCATCGCAATCGACACATCGCCAAAGTCGATTTTCACCGGGCAGGGGTTCAGACACTTGTGGCATACCGTGCAATGGTCTGCCACATCACCCAGCTCGTCAAAATGCTTGAGGCTGACGCCACGGCGCGTCTGTTCTTCGTAGAGGAATGCCTCTGTGAGCAGACCCACGCCGAGAATCTTGTTGCGCGGGCTATAAAGCAGATTGGCGCGCGGCACGTGCGTCGAACATACCGGCTTGCACTTGCCACAACGCAGGCAATCCTTCACCGAATCAGCGATCTTGCCAATGTCCGATTGTTCCAGAATCAGCGATTCAACACCCAGCAACTCGAACGACGGCGTGTAGGCATTGCGCAGGTCGGCGCCGGGCAACAGCTTGCCCTTGTTGAAGTGGCCGTTCGGATCAATACGTTTCTTGTAGTCAACAAACGGGCTGATTTCGTCTTCCTGCAGGAACTCCAGCTTGGTGATGCCGATACCGTGCTCACCCGAAATCACGCCATTCAGGCCACGCGCCAGTTCCATGATACGCGCCACTGCCTTATGTGCGGTCTGCAGCATTTCGTAGTCGTCGGAGTTCACCGGCAGGTTGGTATGCACATTGCCATCACCCGCATGCATGTGCAGCGCAACAAAAGCACGGCCACGCAGCACTTTCTGGTGAATCGCTGTCACGGCCTTGATGATCGGCTGATCGGTCTTGCCCGAGAACAACTGTTCCAGCTCGGCCAGCACTTCGCGTTTCCAGCTCACGCGCAACACGAAATCACGCAACGCATGGAACACACTCTGCGGCGTTTCTTCCTGTGCCAGATCTTTTTCCAGCGGCGCGCCAGGATAGCCGGTCAGGTACATCTCGAATGCGGCATCGAGATTGTCGAAAATCCACTGCCAGCGTTCACGCACCTTTTCAATCATCTGCAGTGCGGCATCGCGGCGGTCACCCAACAGTTCGGCATTGCTCAGGTTTGGCGCGTCGCTGCCATCCACCGGCAGGCTGCCATGGAAGAACTGCGCCAGCTGATCCAGCAACTTGAGCTTGTTGGCAATCGACAGCTCGATATTGATACGCTCGATACCGTCCGAATAATCACCGAGGCGATCCAGCGGAATCACCACGTCTTCGTTGATCTTGAAGGCATTGGTGTGGCGGGCAATCGCGGCAGTACGCGAACGATCCAGCCAGAATTTCTTGCGCGCTTCCGGCGTGACGGCAATAAAGCCTTCACCGGCACGCGCATTGGCCAGACGTACCACCTGGCTGGCGGCTTCGCCCACTGCGTTTTCGTCATCCGAAACGATATCGGCGATCAGCACCATTTTTGGTCGACCACGCGATTTGGCCTTGGTGGCGTAACCCACGGCACGCACATAACGCCAGTCGAGGTGCTCCAGGCCCGCCAGCTGCACCAGCGGATGCTGGTCGAGGTAATTCTTGATTTCGACAATCGCCGGCGTGGCGCGCGACACTTCGCCGAAGAACTCCAGGCACACGGTGCGAATCTGGCTCGGCATGCGGTGCAGCACGAAGCGCGCCGAGGTGATGATGCCGTCGGTGCCTTCTTTCTGTACGCCTGGCAAGCCAGCGAGGAACTTGTCGGTTACATCCTTGCCCAGGCCGACCTTGCGGAATTTCTTGCCGGGAATCTCGAGGATTTCTTCGCTGATCCTGGTTTTGCCGTCTTCCTTGAGCTTGGTGACGCGGAACCTGGCCAGATCGATATCGTGGATCTTGCCGTAGTTGTGCTCCAGGCGCTCCACAAACATCCAGTTGCCGTCCGGATCAACCATTTTCCAGCTGGCCAGGTTATCCAGCGCGGTGCCCCACAACACGGCTTTTTTCCCGCCGGCGTTCATGGCAACGTTACCGCCGATACACGAAGCCTCAGCCGAAGTCGGGTCAACGGCGAACACCAGGCCAGCAGCCGAAGCGGCTTCCGAAACGCGGGCAGTCACTACGCCTGCACCACACAGAATGGTGGCACGCTTGCCTTCCAGGCCCGGCAGGTCGATGTATTCCACGCCATTGTGGATATCCAGCTTCTCGGTATTCAGCACCGCCGAATACGGTGTCAGCGGCACGGCACCGCCGGTGTAGCCAGTGCCGCCGCCGCGCGGAATGATGGTCAGGCCAAGCTCGATACACGCCTTCACCATCGGCGCGATTTCTGCCTCGGTATCCGGGCTCAGCACCACAAACGGGTATTCAACGCGCCAGTCGGTGGCATCGGTCACATGCGAGACACGCGCCAGACCGTCGAACAGCACGTTGTCCTTGCGGGTGATGCCGTTCAGGCGCTTTTGCACCTTGGCGCGCATGCGGCGGACTTCGTCGAACCACATGTGAAAATGGCCGACAGCGGCGTCGGCTGCACGCAACAACTCACCCACTTGCGGGTTGCCCTGACGACGCTGTTCGATTTCACCCAGACGATGGCGCATCGCCTCGACCAGCGCGGTCAGACGTTTCGGGTTCTCCAGCAGATCGTCCTGCAGGTAGGGGTTGCGCTGCACGACCCAGATATCACCCAGCACTTCAAACAACATGCGGGCAGAACGGCCGGTCTTGCGTTCGGCACGCAGAGCGTCCAGCTGTGACCAGGCAGCTTCACCCAGAATGCGAATAACAATTTCGCGGTCTGAGAAAGAGGTGTAGTTATAGGGTATTTCGCGCAATCGAGCATTCATAGCGGGCTGATCTTCTATCCAGAAGTTGTGCAAAGCAGAAGTAATCGGTGAATTTTACCGGATTCGCCGTCTATCTGAAAAAAAATCTTAGAAAAACAATACAATTCAAAGGGTTTATCAAACAACAAACCAAATAATTGCGCAATAACGCGCACATTTTCCGGCAAAAATCAGCACAACCGAAAGCAAACAGGGAAAACGCAGCCACCCTGCGGCCAGACACAGCGCATCGCCAATCAGCGGCAACCAGGCCAGCAACAAGGTTCCGCAACCCCAACGCTGCAACCAGCCCATTGCACGGCCGGTTTGTGGTGGCTTGAACCAGCGTCCGGCGGCATAACTGGTCATGCTGCCGGCAGTGTTGGCAATACTCGCAAGCAGTAAAGCTGCCATCGCATAGTCAGGAAATTGCCGGCTATAGGCAAACAGGGCGATTTCGGAATTGCCAGGCAAAATAGTTGCCGAAAGAAAAGCCGACAGCGCCACACCAGCCAATCCCCATTGTTCGATCAAAAGTGGAATGCCTCACCGCTCTGCTGGGCAATCAACTCGCCCAGATGTTCGAAAAACTCCCGGCCATCACGGGTATTTTTCCATCTCCCGTCGCGCCAGCCAAAATGAAATCCGCCGCTGCGCGCAGCAATCCACATTTCCTGATTCGGTGTATGGCGATTGACAATGATTTTGCTGCCATCGTCGAATTCCAGCTCCATGACCGCGCCATTGATATTGCAATCGGCATCCACCCCCTGCTCGTCCAGCTGGCTCTGGATACGTTCAAAAATGGCTTCTGCCAGCGCTAGGAATTCCGATTCGGTCATGGGCTGTTTGGCTTTCGCGGCAATTGACGCCGCTGAAAAATGCGCGGCGCCTTCGTGTTAAGATGCGGGGTTTAGGTTCTGTTGACGTAAGTTTCACGACTGCGTTTGACGCAATTCGGGATATAAAACAAGGAGTAAAACGCACAGTGCAGTGATCTGCACAAGCGGTTTATGACGCAGTTTTGTGCCCGAAGTGCATCAAACCCT